>CAMASG010000023.1 GCA_945860945.1 Akkermansia muciniphila | reverse complement strand
GGTTCCGTTCGGGTACGGCGTTCGAAACGTGGGAGCGCGGAGACATTCCCAAGCCGGAAATCTCCACAGCGGCTTATAGCGTTCCGATGATGATGAACCCCGGCGTGAAGGAGAATGGTGACAAGCGTTTCAATGGCGCGTGGACTGGTTCGCTGGCGATGTTCAAAGCCTATCGCGCGAAAGGCGCCCCCGTCGGTTTCGCGCCCGATCCTCGTACTAACCACGAAACCGGCGATTCGCGCTACCTCGCCATCCCGTTCTTCGACGCCTGCCTCGCGTTGCGCCTGCCGGCGAAAGGTGCGACCGAACAGAAGTTGAAGCCCGTGGATATTGAGCAAGGTTTCTACGCTGCGCTGCTGGGAGATAGTTTTAATGGTCCAATCAAATTGGATTCTCGCCCGCGATCAAGTTTCAATCAGATGAGTTGGCTTCCGACTAAGGACTTCGCGAAGGCGTGGCAGCAATATGTGAAGACCGGCGCGACGGAAGATAGCACGCCGCCGCCGGCTCCGACCGATCTGAAGGTGATGATGAAGTCCGACGGTGTGGAGTTGACGTGGCAGGCCGAGGCAGATTTCGAGAGCGGCTTGACGGCGTTCATCATCCAGCGAGACGGACAGACGCTCGCGCAGTTTCCCGAGAAGCCGCAGAATAAGTTCGGCCGGCCGCTCTTCCAGAACATGACTTATGGCGATACGCCGGTGGCGCCGCTGCCGGATTTCCAGTTTACGGACAAAACCGCGAAGCTCGGGGCAAAGCACGAGTATCGAATTGTCACCGTGAACAGCGTCGGAAAACAATCCACGCCGAGCCAGGGTGCGGCCATCGGTCGCTGAAGGCTTGGATTTCAGTTTCGTTTTATGTCGATTACTAACGCTTGCCGAAATGGTATTGAAAAAAGATTCCAATGAAAATTCACCACGCTTTACTGTGTGTTGGCCTCCTGTTCTCGCTCGGTTGTTCGACGTTTGAACGTGACTGGAAACGCGCGCAACTAGTCGCCGTTCCTGCTGCGGGCATTGAGGGGCGTTGGGAAGGGACGTGGCTGAGCGATTACAACAGTCACACGGACGAGCTGCGCTGCCTCATCACGCGCGGCACGAATGGTCTGCATCACGCGCGGTTTCACGCGAAGTATCAGAAGGTTTTCAGCTTCGAATACACGGTGGGTTTGAAGGTGGAGTCCAGTGGTTCCGCCCAGAAATTCACTGGCGATGCTGATCTCGGCTGGCTCGCCGGCGGCCTCTACCATTATGTCGGCGAGGCGACGCTGACAAATTTTCTCTCCACCTACCGCTGCAAATACGACCACGGCACGTTTCGGATGATGCGTCCATCGAAGTGACGCACCTCCGCAGTTTTCTGAATCAATCCCGTTTGTCCCGATGGCCGTGACGATCTTTCGCGCGTTGGCGAGCTTGTCGGAATGCGTCGAGCGAATCCGGAGTTTCCGTGGCGGACGGTGAGGACGCGATTTTGGTCGCGGCTTCTTTTTCGGAAACGCGTACAGTGGTGGGTGCTGACGTTTTTCGGGTCAACGGCGTCGCGGTGGTTTCCTCCTCTTTTTCGACGGGGGCAATCTTGCGGCGGATGAGTCGCAACGTGCCGGTGCGTCGTTGGAGAATCTCGAGAAGGAACGCAACGGCGGCGGCGAGGATGAGCCACGGTGCCAATTCGATGAACCGCCGGCGTTTCGGCAACGTTTCCCAGATGGCGGCGAGGTCCACGCGCTGTTCGCCGCCGGTCAGCGCGGAGAGTTTCTCCAGCGCACTCCGCCCGCGGCCTGATTGTTCTGGCGCGAATTCAGGCGAATACGGCAGGCAGACTGGCGTGAGTGAGGCGGATGGAAGACCGGGAATCTCGACCGTGGCCAGTAGTGTTTCGCGTCCGTGGATGGGCACGACGGCTTCAAGCAAATCAGCCGAGCGCCAGTGCAACGGCACGGTGAGTTTTCCGGGCGGTTGGCCGGGCAATCCATGCAACAGCTTGGCGTGCGGTTGGCCGGCGAAACTTTCTGTGCGCCGCTCGGGGTCGAGGTGAAGCTGCAACACGCACGCGCCGTCGCGAATTTCCTGCGTGAGCAAAATATTTTCCGGAAGAGGCGATTGCTTGCCGGCGGTCCAGCGCGCGAGCGTCGCGTGGAAGTCGCCAATCTGCGCCCACTTCGCGATTTCACCCGCGAACTGGCCGTCCGCCTCGCCTGTGTAGCAGAGCACGCGGCCGCTGCCGGCCTGCCACGCGGCGACGGCGGGCGCGGCGTATTCGTCCTCGGTCAGCAGCGCGAGATTCGCCTCGGGGCGGAGATACGTGAGGTTGTAACCGCCCACAGCGGGCGGTTGCCAATCCGTCGAACCGCCGAGCAACGTGAGCGCAGCGGTGGGTTTCACGCGTGTTGCTTCATCAATGAACGTGCTACGCGCGACGGTGAAGGTGTCCTGCGCAAAAATGCGCGGCAGATCGTCGGCGTTGGCGGTGAAGTAGAGCTGGCCTTCGCCGCGCTTGGCGATGTCCTCAAGCAGCTTGGCGTCCACGTCCTTCGTTGTGCCGAGCCCGACGACGCTGACGGTGATTCCCGCTTCGCGGCAGTGTTGCAGAAGATTTTTGTAATTGCCCGGCTCCTCGGAATCCGCCGCGTCGGCGAAGAGGATGATGTGCTTCGTCTCCGCTTTGGCCTTCAGAACCATCGCGCTGGCGGCCTTCAGCGCTTCGAAGATGTAGATGCCGCCGCCGGTGGATTGAATGGAGAGAATCTTGTTCCGCATCGGCCGGTTGTTCTCCGCCGTGTCGAGGTTCACAATCGTGTGCGGCGCCGTGTCCACGGCGATGACGCCGAATTCATCCTGCGGCCCGAGCAGATCGAGCACCTGCGCGGTGCCGAGGTTCGCGAGGTCCATCTTTTGCCGGCCACCACCAGCGGGCGCGGCCATGCTGCCCGAACGATCGAGCACCACCACAATCGCCATGCGCAGTTTGCGATGTTCCTGCCGCAATTCCATCGAGACGGGCAGGATGCGGTCGAGCGGTGACTTGAAGTAACCGCCGGGACCGAACGATTTTCGCCCGCCGGTCATCATCAATCCGCTGCCGGTCTCTTCGACCCACGCGGCGAGCGTTTCCATACCGGCTTGGCCGAGTTGCGCGGCGGGGACGTTCTCCAACAGCACGGCCGAGTAACGCGAGAGTTCTTCGAGCGACCAACGGCAATCCGCGGGAATCTTCGCCGCCACGTCCACGCCGCCTTTGCTCAACAACTGCGCGAGGCCAGATTTCGCGCCCGCTTCGGACACGTGCAGAATCGGCTTTGGCCCGCGCACACCGACCAATGCGCGCGCGGTGTTGTTCTCGGGGAAAGGATCGCCGGTTCCGGCCGTGACGTTCAATTCGTATTGCGTCGTGCCGGGACTGGTCGCGCGATCGCGGAAGAGCAGTCGCGAAAGCCCTACGGGAACTTTCTTCGTGCCGGCGGCGATGATGACAGCGCCGCGCACGAGTTGATAACGAACCTCCTGTTCCGCCGGCGACTGCACCCACGCGGTGAGCAGATACGATTGGCCGGGAAGCACGCTTTCCGGCGCGAGCCAGCGTTCGATGGCGAGGTCGTTGGCCGGCGGTCGCGCGAGCAATCGGTGGTCAATCGCGACGCCACGGCCCGCAGCCCGCGCGGCGGTGGACGACGGATCGGCTCCCGTCCATTTGCCGTCCGACAGCACGAGAATGCGGCCGGGGCTATCCGGCGGCAGCAGCGTCAACGCCGTTTCCAATCCCTCGTTCAGGTTCGAGTGGTCGCTGCCAATCTGCGCGGTGAAGCCGCCAAACTCCTTCGCTTGCGGCGGTTGCTCCACCGCGGCTTTTCGGCCGAACGAGACGACGGCCAGTTGATCCCGCGAGCTCATCGCTTTTTGAACGAGGTCGACGGATTCCTTTTGTGCGGCGGCGCTGGTTGCCGGCATCGAATCGCTGCGGTCGGCAACAATCACAACGGTGCCGGTGCGGTCGGGCAGACGGATGGCCGGGCGGCAGAGCGCGAGTACGATCAATGAGAGCGTGGCGATGCGCAGGCCGGTGAGCAGGCGCGTGGGGAGCTTCCATCCCGCGAGCATCAGCGCGAGCGGAATCAGCAGCACCAGCCAGATGGGTTGCAGCAACGTCACGCGGTTCCTTTGCTCCGCGCCACGGCGCGCAGATGGCCGCCCAAGCCTGCGAGTGCGAGCAGTAGGAAAATCCACAGCACCGAGGCGTATTCGCGGCGTGTTTCTTCGGGGCGATTCCACTCACCCCACTCGCCGGTTTTCGCGGCGGCGAGATCCGATTCGTCATTGGCGAGAAAGTTCACGGCGAACTCGGTCGTGATGTTGTTGTCGATGATTCGGTGCAAGCCAATCAAATCGGTTTCCAAAGCCACTGCGCCCAACGTGCCGCTGGGCGTCAGATTCTTCGCCACGCCTTCCGGCGGTTGCCAGCGGACTGCGGTGGAGGCGGCACGAAACGTGACGTGCTGACCCAGGCGGAAGTTGCGCTCGTGCAATCCGGGCATCTCCTGCAAACGCCAATCCAGCAGGTTGTGAAACAGCACGGGCCAGTTCGGCGTGGTCGGAAGCGTCGAGGCTGTGGCCTCGAGGTTCAGCACGATTTGCTGGCGACCGAGCGTGTCGGTACGCGCGGACAGCAACGGAATGTCGCCCGCGCTGATGACCGGCAGATAACCGGGCGCATTGGTGATGGTGGCGGCTGACCAGATGACGCCGTCCAATGCCAGTCCTCGCGCAAGCGGATGCGCGTGGTCCATCACGAACGGCCCAGTGTAGGCGAGCGAGTTCGTGTGATTCACGAGTCGGACATGCCATCCGTTCGTCGCCATCGGTCCGGCCAGCGAGGTGTGCAGCACAAGTTCCGGATCGGCGTTTTGAGTCGCACGCAGTCCAGTGGATTCGAGTGTGCGTTCTAGCAACGTACGGAGCGATTCATCCTCGATGGCGAGTTGCACGCGCACATGGCGACGCGAGGGCGACGCGAGCCAGGCGCGATTGTCCGCAGCCAGAGCGTCGTCGGTCAACGAGGCTTCGATGGCGGGCGTGCCGGCGGGAAGGTTGAGAATAATCCGTTCGCGCGATTGGGCGGGGATTGATACCGCACCGCTGTGCAGTGTGTTGGTGCCGGCGCGAAGGGTGAGTCGCGCGGATTGTGGTACAGCGGAATGGTTGGCGAGTTCGAGCAGGCAGCGATCCTGTTCGCCGTTCGCCGTGCGAGCGGCGTTCACGAAGGCGACGTTCGGTGTGGTGCGGCCGAAGGCGAACCAGCGGATGCGGCCGTCAGCGAAATCGTCGTGCGCTGGTGCGCGATCGGTGAGGACGAGGATTTCAGCCTGTTGCTTGCTGAGATCACTGGCGAGCGCGATGGCTGATTCGATTGCGGTGGCCGGCGCGCGACAAGTCCATTGCGCTAGCTGAGCGCGAATCTCCTTCTGTTCAGTGACGGCGGGGCCAGCGAGGCGGGGCTTGCTGCCAGCGAGGAGAAGCCGGACAGAATGGAACTTCCGTTCGCGCAGCAGTGCGTTGAGCCGTTCCTCGGCGCGGACGCGCGCAGAATCTTTTTCACCACCGGCGAGCATCGAGGCGGAGTCGTCGAGGATGACGATGAGCGGGCGGGTGGTCTCGGGCAATTGCCAGCGGGGACCGGTTGCGGCGGTGATGAGAAGAGCGAGAATGAGAAGCTCGAGAAAGAAAATCCACGGCAGCCGCGGCCGATCGAGCTTTGCGCCGCCTTCGCGGGATTTCAACTGGTGTTGCCAGAGGAGCAGGCTCGAGACGGGCTGCCGCCGGTGTTTGTGCCGGAGAAAATAAATCGCCGCGAGCGTGGGGAGCGCGACGAGCCCGATGAGAGCGAGCGGATAGGTCAGTGCCGGAATCATACGGGCACGAGGATCTGGGCCGCTGTGAGGGTGGGGAGGGATTCTTCGAGTTGCTCGGCGACGACGGTCGCGAAGCGTGCGCCCGTCTGGCGGCAGGCGTCACGCCAGCTTTCCTGATGGCGCACGAGCGCATCGCGGTATTGTTGCTGGCCGGAGGCGTCGAGATAGAGGTCGAAAACCTGACCGCTTTCACTGTCTTCGAGCCGGAGATTTCCGGGCGGCGGCGGCTCGGCGTCGGTGCGGGCGAGGAGCTGGATGACGAACACTTCAGCCGCTCCATTGGCGATGCGGCGAAGCGTGGCGAGCGGGTCGCCGGGCCAAAGCAAATCGCTGATCAGCACGCGCAGGCCGAGTCGGCGGCATTTGGGCGGAAGAATGGCAAAGGCGTCATCAAGATGACGCGCGCTATCAAAGTCGGGAATCTCCCACGCGGGCGGGGGAAGCGTGTCGTTCGGCAGACGGCGAAAACCGTCGCCGGCGAGCCAGACGGCGTGGGTGCAGCGGGAATTGTCGGCGGCGGTGGCGAAGATCGAGGCGAGCTTCCAGAGGCTCGCGGCTTTGCTGGTAGCGTCGAGCGACATCGAGCGCGAAGCGTCCACGAGCAGATCGAGGTGCGGGGTGACTTCGTCGCGATACAGTTTCACCGTGAGCTTGTCGGTGCGGCCGTACACGGACCAGTCGATCGTGCGCGTGTCGTCGCCGGGTTGATACTCGCGGTAATCCTGAAAATCGACCGAGCTGCCGGTGCGGCGGGCGAGACGTTCACCGGCGGCGCCAGCCAGCGCGTGTTGCGGCACGGGCAGGGCGTAACGCTGACCGAGGCGCGCGCCGTCAACCAAGCTTTGGCGGAGGCGATCCGGCATAGGTGGATGAGGTGGATGCGACGGGCGCGGTGAGCAAAGTGGACACTGCGGTTTCCTCGGGTCGCGGCCGTTGGAAATCTTCCCATTGGCGGAAGAACCAGCGGCCGTTGAGGAGCAGCATCAACGTCAACCAACCGCCGGCGAAGATGAGGTGCTCTTGAAGATGCACTTCGCGCACTTTGTCTGTGAAGAGGTTGAAGAGGCTGCCGAGTTGGCGTTCGTCAATCACATCCCACGAAAGGCGATTTAGAAAGAAAAAGAAGAGCGCTGGGATGAGGAAGAGCAGCGGCGGCAGGAGCAGAAAAATCACGCTGGCGAATTTGGTGGAGACGTTCGCGAGGAACTTCCGTTGTAGCCAGAGCGCGCTCAGCGCGTAGGCGAGCAGGTAGAGCAGCACGCCGGTGGAGACGAGCACGTTCGTGTCGAAAGTGCTCGCCGTGCTAAAAACTCCATCCGCGCCGACGCAGATGATCAACGTGAAGACGCCGATGGCCGCGCACCACGCGATGCCGTTATCGGGGCCGTTGTAAAATAGATAGGCGAGAACGCGCGGGCGCGGGTTGGCGGGAATGGATTCGCGCACCCGCAGGCTGCGGCGATCTTTCGCGCAGACCGCCACCATTAACGCCAATGTCAGCAAGACGAGCGTGCCAATGATCCAGCCGATGATGGGCTCGATCGAATTCTCATGCCATGTCCAGCTTCCAGCGAGGAGGCCGCCCATCAGCCACATCGCTGTGGCATAAAGTTTTACCGGCAACGCGCGGTTGGCCGCAAACGGCGTGACGCAGGCGATTGCACAGATGTGCGCAAGGCCCGTGAGTAGCAAGCCCACGCCGATGGCCGTGAGTGCGATGGCCCAGAATTCCCACGAGAGGACGTTCATCGAGAAACGGCCGCGGCCGCCGATGGCCGCGCTCAATGCGATACCGAAGACGGAGAAGAGCGCGTTCAGTCCGAAGAAACCGGCGAGGATCAGTTTCAAGATGCGGTTCATCGGTAGCGCGGCGACGAAGATGGCGAGTTGAATGGCGGCAATGTTCCCGAGGAAAAGAAAGAGCAACATCGTAAAAATGTTCGGCAGATCCACGCCGCGCAAAAGGTAAGTGAAGACCATGAACGGCATCGTGACGCTGAAGAAGAGCACGGCGAGATAGACGCCGCTGAGCAACTTGCCACGGATGATCTGCGCTGGCGTGAGCGTGGTGATGTAAAGCAGGTCGATGCCCGTCGGCGTGCGTTCCCACGCGAGTCGGACGCCGACATACAGCGGCAGGAATGAGAGGCTCACGGTGGTGAGGATGCCGAGCAACGCGGTGAAAACCTCCGAGCCCATCGCCTGGCTGCGCTGGTCGTTCGCGCTCTCGTTCAAAAGGAAGGCGACGGTCACGAGGAAGCAGATGAGCAGCAGTACCAGCAGCGCGGTGGTGACGGTCCAGTTGCGAACGGCCTGTCGCAGTTCCTTCACGACGATGGGGTTGATCTCCCAGTGACGCTTCTTCGGAGCAGTCGCGATTGGCGGGGCGGGGGATTCAGCAGGAACGGCGCTCATTGCACGCCCCCTTTCGTCACGCTCATGAAGATGTCTTCCAAATCGGCTTTGGTCTGGCGGAACTCGACGATGCGGAACTGCTTCGCGATGAGCTGGCCGAGAATCTCGGCGTCGTGCACCTCGTCGCCGTCGGTCTCGAAATGAATCTCGTTGGCGACCTCGCGTGGGCGCTCGATGTGCGGCGTCTGGAGCAGCTCGCGCAACAGCTCGGCGTGGCGGTCGAGCACGCGGATGGCGAGGGTGCGCTTCGACGAATTTTTCTTCAGCACATCTTCGATCGTGCCGGTTTCAAGCAGGCAGCCGCGCTCGATGATGACCACGCCGTTACAAATTTCGGTGAGCTCGGTGAGAATATGCGAGCTGATGAGAATCGCCTTACCGCGCTTTGCGAGCAGCAGCAGCAACTCGCGCAGCTCGATGCGCGCGCGGGGATCGAGGCCGGCCGCCGGTTCATCGAGGATGAGGACGTCGGGGTCGTTCACCAGCGCGCGGCCGAGCGAGACGCGTTGCTTCATTCCTTTCGAAAGCGCTTTGAGCGGCTTCTCCAAAATGCCGGTGACGCCGGTGAAGTCTTCGACCGCTTCGACCGCCTTCGTGCGTTTCTCGCCGTGCAGTCCGTAGGCGCGCGCGAAGAAATCGAGATACTCGTGCACGGTGATGTCGCTGTGTGCGGGAAGGGAGTCGGGCACGTAGCCGACCATCTGCCGCGCGTATTCGGGCTGTTGGCGGACGGAGATGCCGTTGATCAGCACGTCGCCGCGCGTCGGTTCATCGAGCGTGGCGATGATGCGCATCGTCGTGGTTTTTCCGGCGCCGTTGGGGCCGACAAAGCCGAAGATGTGGCCGGAATCGAACGTGAACGAGACGTCGTTCACCGCGACGGTGGTGGTGAATTCCTTGCGAAGGTTTTGAACGCGGACCTTCATCGCAGCGCCTCCGGTTCCAGCAGGCCGATGACCAGCGAGCTGGTGTGGGATTTGGTCTCGCCGACGAGTGCGTTCTCGACGAATGGAGCGCCTTCCAACTCGGCGAAATAAATGCCCGCACGCAGCCACGGCTTCAGATTTTCGAGAGAGCGTGAAGGGATTTGATTGATGGGGTCGTTCACGAATTTCGACAAGTCCGGCAACGACCCGCGCGCGAAGCTTTCATCCGTCGCGGCCAGCGTGGATTTGGCGCCGGCGTCGATGGCGGCGGCCGCTTTATGCAATCGCCCCTGCGCATCCGCCAGCCAGAGCGTCTTGACTTTTGCGCCGAGCCCGTTGACGACCGTGAGCGTACCATCGGCGGCGCGCTCGAGTTGCAGCCGTTCGCGGCGCGGCTCGGATTTACGGATGACGAAGTGCGTCGGCACGCGGGCATTCACCCAACCTCGGGTGAGGTGCTGGCCGTTGGACCAATCCACCTCGCGCGAATCGCCGTTGCGTCGCGAGTCCGCGCTCAACAGCGGCGTCACCTCTGTCTCCGCGCTGAAACGCAGGCCGTCGCCCGGCGTGAGAGGGCAGTAGAAAGCCGCCAGCGCAGAGGTCGTCGCGCGCTTCGCAGATTGGTCGAGGAGCGTCACCGCCTCGGTGCGTGTGCTGGGCGTGACGCCTTCGCTGAAAAGCGAATAGATGAGGACGATCAGGCAGGTGATCGCGGAGATGACGGGGATGGTCCAGAGGAACCAGATGCGCCGCTTCATCGCGCGCAGCACGAGAAGGTTGACCGGGCCGACGATGAGGATGAACAGCAGCATCAAGAACGTCATCCCGCGCACGGGCAGATCGGCTCGCTCGACGACGGGAAAAATACCATTGAGATTTTGGGAGCCCACCACATCCGACGATGAGAAACCGCTGGATTGGAGGAGCAACGCTTTGAGGCGAGTTATCTGCGCGGTGGTGAGAGCTTCGACCGTGGCAATGTTGAACTGGAGGCATTCTCCAAAGCCAACGCGGTGGTGCGTGATGCCGGGAACATTGGAACTCTGGCGACCTCGCCACGTTTCGGGAACCTCGATTTGACCCAGCACGACAAGGCGGCCGCCGCTCTCGGTGTAGCGCCAGAGCGCGGTGCGCGTGGCTTCGGACATCCGTGCGAAGTCGGACTGCGGGAGCAGCACGGCGTCAAAAGGCGTGTAGCTGAGCCAATGCTCGCTCCATTCTGCCGGCTCGACTTCTGCGCGCAGCCATTCGAGGGACGTCGGCGGCGTGACTCGGCCTCCGCCGTGCGTGCCGGAATGCGAACTGCTGGAGCGTGCGGTGACGGCCCACGCGCGGTTCGTGCCGCCGATCAACTCCACGGCGTCCACGCAACTCAGGCCGTGGCTCGTGTCGAATGTGATGCGGACAGTTTTGACCGTTTCGGTGGTGATGGGAAAAGAAGTCTTCGCCGATGTTCGTCCCAAGCTCGGCCTCGGTGGCGTTTTGCCCGAACCTTTGATGGGAGCCGCGAGCGTCGTCGTTGCGTGAGATGGTGGAGGAACGTTTTTGATCTCGACGCCTTTTTCATTCCGCAACGAGATTTCAGTGATGCTGCCGGTATAAAAAGTCGGAGTGAAAATCTCCAGACCATCCGCGGCGAAAGCCGGCGTGAAGTCGAGTTCGAGCCATTCCTTGCCGCCAGGGTTGTCATCGGCCGCCCACGTGTTCGGCACACTGTGGGTGATTCCCAGCGGCGCATCGGGCGCATCGGGCGCGCCGGTCGCTTTGTCCGGCGAGTGTTTCGAGATGCTCGAGATGCCAGTCGGCGGGGCGGTGGCCTTGAGCAACCGATCGAGATTATCGCGATTGACGTTGCGGCCGAGCAACAGGGTTGGAACCGATACACCCGATCCGTAGTGATTGAGATGGGATTGGAAGCCGTTTTTCAAGGCACCGCGCACACGGCCATCCACCGCTACAAGCACGGAGCCATCGCCAGAAATTTGAAGCGGCGGTTGCCAGAGCGAGACGACGGCGGAGGCATCGCGAGCGACCGTGATGGTCCGACTGAGACGGCTGATATGCGCGTCGCGATTGCCGTGCGACTGGCGGGGCAACGTGAGCGTGACCCGATGAGAACGGCTAGCGGAACGATTGACGACGAGCAAACGATGCTCGGTGTAGCCGCCATGGATGTTGCCGCTGAAAAGACCTTGTTGAGAGGAGACCTCGATGTCGCCGAAACGTTCTCCGGCGCGGAGCGACGCAATGTTGCCCAGCAACATCAGCGCGGCGAGCCAACCGAGGAGGCGATCACGAAGCGCGTTCCTCACGCTTTGATATCCTCGAGCCGTACGTCGGCGGGGAGTTTCAAACCGGTCTCGTCGAGGCGCGCGAGCAGGTCGGCGGTGAGCTTGGTCGTGTCCATCTGGTCGAACCGCGCCTGATAATTGAGGATGAGACGGTGGTTGAGGACCGACGGCGCCACGGCTTTGACATCCTCGAAGCCAACGGTCGGCCGGCCGGCGATGAGCGCGTGAGCGCGTGCGGCTTCTGCGATCGCGATGGCGGCACGTGGCGATGCGCCGTACGTGATGTATTTGTTCACCGTCTCGGTCGCTTCGTTTGCGCCGCGATGCGTGGCGGCAACGAGTCGTGCGATGTAACGCGCGACAGCCGTTGCCAGAAAAATCCGGTCCATCAGGCGGAAGAGCGATTTCAATTGGTCGCGGCTGAGTTGCCAGTCCGGCTCGGGCAATTCACCACGTCGACGATCGGAGATGATGCCGTGGAGCACGTCGGCGTTCACGCTGTTCACGAGCAAACGAAAAAGGAAACGGTCGAGCTGCGCTTCGGGCAGCGGGTAGGTGCCTTCCAGCTCGATCGGGTTTTGGCTCGCGAGCACGAAGAACGGCTGCGGCACGGGGCGCGTCACGCCGAGCAGCGTCACCGCACCCTCCTGCATCGTCTCGAGCATCGCCGATTGAGTCTTCGGCGAGGCGCGGTTGATTTCGTCCGCGAGAAGGATGTTCGTGAAAATTGGGCCGGGTTGAAAAATTAACTCGCGCTTACCAGCGGTGGTCTCTTGTAAAATGTGCGAGCCGAGCACATCGCCGGGCATTAGGTCCGGCGTGAACTGGACGCGCTTGAACTCGAGCTGGAGGATGCGGCCGATGGTTTTCACCAGCGCGGTTTTGCCGAGGCCGGGCAGGCCTTCGAGCAATATGTGGCCGCGGGCGAGGATGCCGACGAGCACGAGCCGGTGCAGTTCGGTGCGGCCGAGCAGGGCGCGGTCGAGCTGGGCGAGAATCTTCTGAGTGAGTTCGGTGGCGGGCCGGAGTTCGTCGGGCCGGAGCAACGTGGAGTCGGTCATTTCGTCGGGGGAGGAAGAGTCGTTTCGCGTTTGAAGTAACGTTGCACGGCGCTTTTGTGGCGCGGCAAGAGAAGCTGTGCTTGCGCCGAACCGCCACCCGCAGCCGAGCCGCTCAGCGCGCCGGTCACGCCGGGCGAATTTCCCTTGTTCACCTCGGGCGTGCTGCGGCTCACCCCAGAGAGCTGCGAGTCTTTGAGGTTTGGCTTCACGGGCAACACCTGTTCCTTGAAACGCGCACCGTCTTCGCTCGATGGATCCTGCCACGTCATCGGGGCGGCGCCGGGGCCGCGATTGACACCGCCGTTGCCGAGCATCTCCATCAGTTCGGCGAGCGACTCGGGGTTCTCGCCTTGCTCGGCGAGGAAAGCGGCGAGGCCTTCGGGGTTCGGACATTGGCCGGCTTTCTTGCACTCGCCGAGTTTGGCGGGATCGATCAGCTTCAACTCGTTCAAGTGCTGGAGCGCGTCGGCGAGTTGCTGCTTGTTCATCTGCAACTGTCGGAGCAGTTCCTTGAGTTGAGCTGGATCGAGTGCGCCTTTCTTTGCGGCCTCGAGAAGCTCCGGCGGAATCTGGCCTTTGAATAATCCCTCATCGAGTTTGGCGGCGTTGATGAGCGCGGCGAGTTCTTGCATCAACTTACCGGCGAGCGCTTCCGATTTCTCGGGCAACAACCCTGTGGTCTGGCCGAGCGCTTCGGCCTTGGCGAGTTGCGCAGTCTTCGCGATGGCCTCCTCCGCAGCCTGCCGCGCGAGGTCGCCCGCGGATTGCTTGAGATGGTCGAGCGCCTCCCACGTCTTCGCCGGATCGGTGCCGGAGGCTTCTTTGCCGACCTTCGCCAAGTCCTGCTTCCACTCGACGGCTTTTTCTTCCTTCAGAATTTTTTCATCCTCGAGACCTTGAATCTGCGCTCTCAACTCCTCGGCCTGTTTGCCGATATCCAACGGCTGCGCTGCAGATAGAGAAGCGAAACGGTCCGGGATGAGCAACGTGCCCGCGAGGAACAACGCCGCTGCGGCGAACAGCCCGAGCGTGCGGCGGGAATCCCAGCGGAGCGGGGGAAGCTGGGCCGTCGCGCCCGACTCGCTCCACGCGGAAGTGTCCGTCTGAGCCGCCGCCATTACGAGGCCGCCGCAATGATTATAGCGATCGAAAGCCGCGCGCACCGCGGCGAGGGAGGGGCGGCGCTGCCATTCCACGAAACCGGCGGTGAGAGTTAACGGCACCAGTCCGATTAACCCAATCCACAGAAGCAACAAATCGAAGGGTCCGAGCATTCGCGCCACCAGAACAACGACACCGAGCGCGAGCAGCCACCACGCCGCCCATCGCAATGCCGTGCGTAACCCCAGTAGCGTGTGCAACTGCCGCGCAAAACGGGCGAGCGCCGGCTCGTGGATTGAATCAACAGGGGACATGAGCAAGTAACTCTGGTGTAGCGTAGAGCCGAGGGGTGGAAGCGTCAATTCAGGAAAAGCAAAAGCCACGACAGAGCCTGGCTTTTGGCGCACGGGTGAAGCCGGTTTGTCGAAACAAAATCTGGCAGAATCAAATCAACTGGCAGTCGGCGGGGCGCCCGCAGCCTTGCCGAGAATCTTGAACATCACGGTGCCGCAGGTGGGGCACTTGCCTTTGATTGCCTTGCGACCGTTCTTCATCGTCTCCTCGGCTGGGTTGATAATCTCCTTCTTCGCCTTGCACTTGACGCAATAACCTTCGGACATGGGAGCCTTTCTGGACAGCATCTCTGGTTGGCCATCCTGTGTTCCCGAAACCCTACGAGTCGCCGAGCAACAGCGTCAACTGCGAAAAGGCACAGCCTTGATTACTTGCTGCCGGGTTTCAGCACCGGAATCTTGGCGAGGTCGGCGGGGAGTTGGTCGGGCGCGAAGGTTTCCACGTTCATCCGCAGCAGGCTGAAGGTGGGTACGCCCAAGTTCACCGCGCCGTTGGAACGGTCCACGACCATGCCGATTCCGGCGACCGTGCCGCTGTGGGCGCGGACGATATCGACGGTCTCCTGCAGACGCCCGCCTTTGGTGACGACGTCTTCGATGACGAGAAGTTTCTCGCCGCTGGAAATCTTGAAGCCCCGTCGCAGGACGAGCTTGCCCTCCTCTTTCTCGGCGAAGATGAAGCGAAGACGCAGTTGACGGGCGACTTCTTGGCCGATGACCAAGCCGCCCATCGCGGGCGCGATGACCGTGACGGCACCGAGTGGGCGGAGCTTTTCTGCGAGCGCGGCGCCGAGTTGTTCGACAATCGGCATCTGCTGGAGTGCGAGCGCGCACTGAAAGAATTGGCGGCTGTGCAGGCCGCTGCGGAGGACGAAGTGGCCCTCAAGCAAGGCGCCGCTGTCGCGGAAAATCTGGAGCGCTTGAGCGTCAGTCATGCGCGCACTGTAAGAACATCAGACAAAGTTCAAAGAGTAAAATTTATCGGGAGAGATTCCCAATGTCGTGGAATTGAAAGAGTGCGTCGGCCTGTTTCTGCTGGCTTCCATGGTTCGGCTTCGGAATCCTCGGCGCGTGCCGAAGTGGGGAAAATTCATCGTGGCCATTCTGCTGCTGCCGATATGCGGCGGCGCGGCATTGGCGTTTTGGCAAGTACTGCGTAGCTGTGGCGGCGCGGACACGACGTGGGTACCGCTGCTGGCGGGCGCGGCTTGTTGGGTGGTGATTTATCTACTGCTGCCGAAGCCGATGCTCCTCTACGTTTTCGGCCACGAACTAACGCACGCGCTCTGGACGTGGCTCTTCGCCGGCAACGTGCGGCAGTTCAAGGCGACGAGCGAAGGAGGGCACGTGGTGGTGACGAAGAACAATTTTCTCATCGCGCTCGCACCGTATTTTTTCCCGCTCTACGCGGTGCTGGTGGTCGCGTTCTTCGCCATCGGTCGGCTGATTTGGGATTGGTCGAGCTATCTCGTCTGGTTTCATTTGCTGGTGGGCGCGGCGTACGCCTTCCACATCACGCTCACGTGGCACGTCTTGCAGACGCGGCAGAGCGACATCACTTCGCAGGGCTACCTTTTCTCGGCCGTGATTATTTTTCTCGGCAACGTGCTGGTGTTGCTCGTGGGCGTGCCGCTGCTGACGAATAAGGTGAGCGTGTGGAACGCGTTCGGTTGGTGGTTCGAGCACACGGGACTGATTCTTCATCGCCTCGGTCGACTCTTCTGAGTTGAGAAAAGAAATCGGACGCAGCGTAACAACAACGCATGCGCAGGAATTCGCTCTTGCATTGATGTGCGCCTTCGGGCGAAAACTAACGCCGCTGGTTTTATGACGCTGAGCGAGATCGTCCAACAGGAGCAAATCCTCACCGAGCTGAAAGCAACCAATCGCTGGGAAGCGATTGATGAGCTGATCGGCCGACTTGTCGAGTGCGGCCAAATCAAGGCCGAGCATCGCGAAGCCATCACTGCTGTGGTGAAGAAGCGCGAGACTTCGATGAGCACCGGCATCGGGTTCGGCATCGGCATCCCGCACGCTTCGACCGATTTGATTGGTGAAGTCGTGGGCGCTCTCGGGCGTTCCAAGAGCGGCATCAACTTCGACGCGCTCGATAATCAGCCGGTGAACCTCGTCGTGCTCTTCCTCGTGCCGCACGGCCAGTTCCAGAAACATCTTCACACGCTCGCCAGCATCGCGAAACTTTTTCACAACAAGGAATTTCGCCAGCAGCTCGAACAAGCTCCCGACGCCGCGGCCATGCACCAGATCATCAGCGTGCCGGTGAGCAAGAAGTGAGGCGCTGCACTGGCCTCGTTTCACGGCGGTTTTTCCTGATTTCTAACCGTGCTCCACCGCCAGATCGAACACCGCCTCCACGCCGCCGTCCGGATCGTCTTGCCCGACGCCGACACGGAGTCGCTTCTCGTGCGACCGTGCCCGGACACGAAGTTCGGCGATTATCAAAGTAACGCGCTGATGAGTCTGGCAAAGGCTCGCAAGCTGAACCCGCGCCAACTCGCCACGGATGTCGTCGCCAAGCTCGACGTGGCCGAGTGGTGCGAGTCGGTCGAGATTGCCGGTGCGGGCTTCCTCAACTTCCGTCTTAAGTGTGCCACTGTTGAGCAGAAGCTCGCGAGCGCGCAACGCGGTGAACATCTTTTCTTCGAAAAGACGACGCAGCCGCGCACGGCCGTCGTGGACTTCAGTTCGCCGAACGTTGCGAAGCCGATGCACGTCGGGCATATCCGCTCGACTGTTCTGGGTGATTGCCTCGCGCGCACACTGCGGCTGCTCGGCCACCGTGTCATCACCGACAACCACATCGGCGACTGGGGCACGCAATTCGGCAAGCTGCTCGTCGGTTGGAAACAATATCTCGACCGTGCCGCGTTGCAATCCGATCCCATTGGCGAGATGGAGCGGCTCTACAAAACAGTGAACGCCGCGTGCGACGCAGACGCCGCCGTGCTCGAGACCGCGCGGCAGGAATTGGTGAAGCTGCAGTCGGGCGACGTGGAGAACCTCTCCATCTGGCACGAGATGATCGCGCTTTCGCAGCGGCAGTTCGATGAGATTTACGGCCGGCTCGGCGTGAAGTTCGACCACACGCTCGGCGAGAGTTTTTACAATCCTCACCTCAAAAGTGTCGTGCAGGAATTGCGCGACTGCGGTATCGCACGCGAGAGCGAGGGCGCGATATGCATTTTCACCGACGGCGCAGTGCCGCCAAAAGACGACCCGTTTCTGAAGCAGGAAGACGGCGAGTGGCATCCGCATCCCGCGCTGATTCAGAAGAGCGACGGCGCTGCGAACTACATGACCACGGACCTCGCCACGCTCGTGCATCGAATGGCGACGTGGCAGCCGGATGAGATCATCTACGTCACCGACGGCCGGCAGCAACTCCACTTTCGGCAGCTCTTCGCCACGTTCCGTCGCTGGAAACCAGCAGCGACGACGCGTCTCGCGCACGTGTGGTTCGGTTCGGTTCTTGGGGAGGACGGTAAACCTTTCAAGACCCGCTCGGGCGAGACGGTGAAGCTCGCTGGTTTACTCGACGAGGCCGAGGAGCGTGCGTTCAAAGTCGTTGCTGAGAAGAATCCGGAGTTGCCCGTGGAGAAGCAGCGCGAGATCGCCCGCACCATCGGTCTCGGCGCGGTGAAGTACGCTGATTTACTGCCGAACCGGCAGACCGATTACATTTTCAGTTGGGACAAGATGCTCGCGCTGCAGGGCAATACCGCGCCCTATCTTCAATACGCCTACACTCGCGTGCAGAGTATTTTTCGCAAGGCCGGCGTGGCGAGCGGCGTGGTGACCGAGTTCCGGTTAGCTGCACCGGAGGAGTTCGCGCTGGCGAAGCATCTGCTAAACTTTGGTCTTTCGCTCGAAGCCGTGGCCGCGGAGCACCGGCCGAATTATCTCTGCAACTATCTCTCCGAACTCGCCGGCCACTTCGCGCGTTTTTATGAAGCGTGCCCCGTGCTGAAGGCTGCCGACGTTGAACGCGCCACGCGCCTCGGTTTGTGCGATCTCACCGCGCGCGTTCTCAAGCAGGGCCTCGATACGCTCGGCATCGAGGTCAGCGATCAGATGTGAGTGGCGCGCCGTTCGACTAGCTCGGCCAGTCCCGTGAAGAGATTCTCGTTCTGCTCGCAGTGCATCGGTTTTTCCGCGCCGATGACCAACCCGTAGCCGTGACCGTAGGCGCGGCCATTGGCCACGCAAGCGTCGGTCTGGCAGCGCTTCATCTGGTTTCGCGCGAGACGCAGCACCCCGGCACGTCGTCCATCCACTTCATATTTCCAGCCGACGAGGAGAGCCTCTGGAAAAAGGAGTCGCAGGCGGCTGATGATCTTCGGCGTCGGCGCCAACTCGGCGACGAGCGTGCCGAACCGCGTGGGAATCTTGCCGCCTTCGATCGGAACCAATTGACCGCCGGGCGTGCGCCGAAAAAGTTTCGTCACGCGAAAATCTGAGACGGCCGCAGCGTGGAAGAGAGCGTCCGGCGGCGCGGTTGTGAGCGCGGCGATTTTCTGTGACAGATCCTCGGTGGTGGTGAATCGAACGAGTTGCTGCGCGCGTTGTTCACTTGTGTAGCTCGCGCCTTCGCCGAGCAGCAATGTGACTTGATGCCCGCGGGCGACGAGGAAGTTGGCGAGTTGCGAGCCGAGCGTCCCGGTCGAGAAATTGGTCAACCGCCGCACCGCGTCGAGCGGTTCATGGCTTGGTCCAGCGGTGACGACACAATTCATCGTGCGCAGGATAGTGCAGAGTTGGAATCGAATCAACGCCGGCTAGTCAGCGAACTGCTCCCGGATCCACGGCCACAGAGGTTCGAGATCGGTTTCCTTCAAAGCCATCGCGAGGAGCGCCTTTTTATCACTGCGCCGGAACGTTTTCGTCAGCCACTCACGCGCGACATCCAGTTCGCCAAGTTGGCAGGCGTAACAAGCGAGGTTGAACGGGATGATCGGTTCCTCGGGAAACTTATCGCCGACCTTCGCCAGCGCGTCGTAAGCGGATTTCATCCCGCCGCCGGGGATGCGCCGTCGTGCGTAGGCGAGGCCAATCCAAACTCCAGCAGCGTCGGGCTGCGACTCTGTGAGCCGGAGCGCCACAGATTCCGCGGCCGGCCAATCTTTGATATCCATCGCGATGTCGAGCCGTGCCAGCAACACGTGAGAGTGAGCGCGCAACTCCGGCGCGATGCGTTCCAGCTCGGCCGTCGCTTCGGCGGCGTTTCCCAGTTCCAGCCAGCCGATTGCCGCGCGCAGATGGAAAATGTCGGGATGGCCGAGGGAATCCTGTTCGCTCATCGAAGCGAGATTACGAGGTGGCTCGGTTCGCTTCAAGCGCGTCAATTAATTCGTGCGCGGCGCGCGCGCTTCGTGGCAACGTGTCTGTGTGAGTAGAATTGTTGGAATCGATCTGGGTACGACGAACTCGCTGGTGGCTGCCGTGGACGGGGGGATTCCGTTCGTCATCGCCGATGTCGAGGGGCAGCGCCTCACGCCATCGGTCGTGCATTTTCCCAGCGCGAGCGCGATGCCCGTCATCGGCCGCGCCGCCAACCGTGTGCGCGTGGTGAGTCCGGCGGAGACGATTTATTCGGTGAAGCGTTTCATCGGTCGCCGTGGCGCAGACATCGCCGCCGAGGAAATGTTGATGACGTATCCAGTGAAAGGGCAGGGGAACGGGCCGGTGACGATAGAACTTCACGGCCGCGCTTTCACGCCGGAGGAGATTTCTGCTGAGGTGCTGAAGAAGTTGAAGGCCGATGCCGAGGCGGCGTTGGGCGAACCAGTCACGCGCGCGGTCATCACCGTGCCGGCGTATTTCAACGATGCACAGCGCAGCGCCACCAAGCGCGCGGGAGAACTGGCTGGACTCACTGTCGAACGCATTCTCAACGAGCCGACCGCGGCTGCGTTGGCCTACGGTTTGGACAGGCTGAGCGAACGGGCGAAGGTCGCGGTGTATGATCTCGGCGGCGGGACGTTCGATCTCTCCATCCTCGAACTGCACGAAGGCGTCTTCCAAGTGTTGGCGACGAACGGCAACACGCGGCTCGGCGGCGATGATTTGGACAAGCGCGTGGTAGAATTTCTCATCGCGAAAATCAAAGAGGTCGGCGGACCGGATTTGACCGAATCCGATAAAACGGAAACCGCGAATGCTGGGCGGATGGTGATGCTCTCACGCATTCGCGAAGCGGCCGAAGCGGCGAAGATCTATCTCTCGACCGAAGAAGCGGCCGAGATTACGCTGCCGTTCCTCACGCCGGCGTTCAGTTTCAGCCATCGTCTTACGCGTTCGGAACTGGAGACGTTGACGCGCGACATCGTCGAGCGCACTCGCGCCCATTGTTTGCGGGCCTTGGCGGACGCGAAGATGGAATCATCGCAACTCGATCAAGTCATCCTCGTTGGCGGACAGACGCGAATGCCGCTGCTGCGGCGATTGGTGACGGAGTGGTTCGGCTGCGTGGAATTCGAGGAAGTCCGCGGCGGGCTTCGGTTGGGCACGGAGTATCATCGCGCAAAAGGGCCGGCGCTGAACACGTCACAGAATCCGGACGAGGCGGTGGCGCTCGGTGCGGCGATTCAAGCGGCGATTCTTTCCGGCGATTTTAAGAACCTACTGCTGCTCGACGTGACGCCGCTTTCCCTCGGTCTCGAGACTTTTGGCGGGTTGATGAATGTCATCATCCCGCGCAACTCGACCATTCCGACCAAGGCCGGCGAGGCTTTCACAACTGCCGTGGATCAGCAGAAGGATATGCTCATCCACGTGCTGCAGGGCGAACGCGAGCGGGCGCGTGACAACTGGAGCTTGGGCAAGTTCACGATTGAGTTCGAGCGCGCGGCGCGCGGTGTGCCTCGTGTGGGTGTGCAGTTCGAAATCGATGCCAACGGCATTCTTCACGTGCTGGCGCGCGATATTAAAACGGGCAAACAGACTGTCGTGCAGATGAAGTCGGCGGTGGACGTGGCGGATGCCGAGGTGCAGCGGATGGTCGAGGAATCGGTGGAGCACGCCTTCGAGGATCTGGCGTCGCGTCGTTGGATTGAAGCATCGCTGCGCGCGCGCGAAGCATCTGTCGCCACGCGCAAGGCGCTGGAAGATTGGGCGAAGGAATTGGAGTCGGACTATCGCGCGAAGATTGAAGCGGCCGTCGTTGCGGTTGAGTCGGCGTTGGCGACAGAAGATTCGACGAAGCAGATTGGCGATTTGAACCGACTCAAGGCTGCGACGGTGGAATTGGACGAGGTGACCAAGCCGCTCGCCGAGTTCATCATGGACAAGGCGATGGAGACGATGCTTCGCCAGCGCGGGGCAATCAGCTGAAGTTCAACGTCGGCTGAAAAGCCCGAAAATCAGCCCGCCGGCTATCCCTAAAAACAGAAGTACGGCGGCAGCCATCTGGCATCCCTGCGGCGGTGGCTGCTGCGAGAATTTCTCCGGATTCTTGGCCCGAACCTCGTCGGTGAGTCGTTCGATGGCCTGCTTCGCCTCGGCCAAGCCAGAGTCGGTCAATTCGCGCCACAGCTTGATGGCTTGGATTTTTTGCCCAGCGAGGATGGCGTCGTGGATTTCCTTCAACCTCGGATCACTCGGCCGTGGTTCCATAGAAATTGGCGAGAGGACTACTGGCCTTCGGGCAGATTGACCTGCGAGAAGGGACTGCTTCCGAAGTCGGACGGCTTCTCCGCTGCGTCAGTCGGGATGACCACTTTGGCCGATTTGGGCTGCGATTTCGGCTGACGCTCTTTCTTCTCCATTTCCACTTCCTCGGCTTCCTGCTCGACGGCCTTCGGATTCTTGGCGCGCTTGGCGCGCGGGAGCGGATTGAGCATGAGGTTGATGCCTTTGCCGATGACTTTCGGCTGCATCTCCGGCGTGGCGTACGGAGCGCACTCCTGAATGAACTTGTTGACGACTTGGAAGCCGTACTCGGTGTGCGCCATCTCGCGTCCGCGGAAGCGGAGCGCGATTTTCACCTTCATGTCTTCGCTGAAAAAGTCGACGGCGTGCTGCAGCTTCGTTGCGAAATCATGCGGGTCAATCTTCACGCTGAGTTGGATTTCCTTCACCTTGCCGGCGTTGGATTTCTTGGAGTCCTTGTCCTTCTTGGACTGCTCATATTTGAACTTGCCGTAGTCCACAATCCGGCAGACGGGCGGGACGGCGTTGGGCGAAATCTCGACCAAGTCGACACCCTGCTGGCGCGCGAGATTCAGCGCATCGTTCAGTGCGATGACGCCGATCTGCTGGCCGTCATGTCCGATGACGCGCACTTCGCGGGCACGGATCTTCCCGTTGATGCGGTGCAACTGTGAGGGAGGGAAACTACGAGGAGGGAAAGGCCGGCTCAAGCGAGCATCTCCAATTTGGTCTGTGTCATTCTTTTGCTAATCAAGCGTGATAACCCGTGGCAACCGTCTTCTAAGTACAGGGGACATATACCGCTGCCCCGCGTTGGCTGCAAGTGATTTTCTGCCGTGTGGCATGGTGTTTTTTCGTGCGTTCACACCGTGCGCCGCGTAACTTCGCCGCGCTTTTATGGCTACAATCAAACCCTTCGCCGCCCTGCGCCCCAAGCCCGAACTCGCCGCCCGCATCTGCGAGCTTCCCTACGACGTCATGTCCAGCGATGAGGCCCGCGCCGTCGCCGCCGGCAATCCGATTTCCTTTCTTCACGTCAGTAAACCCGAAATCGATCTGCCGCCCGCCACCTATCTTTATTCCGCGGCCGTGTATTCCAAAGGTCAGGAGAATTTCGCCCGGCTCATCACCGACGGCGCTCTCCGGCAGGATGGTCAACCCTGCTTCTACCTCTATCGCCAGATCATGGGATCGCACGCGCAGGTCGGTCTCGTCGCTGCGGCGAGCTGCGAGGAATATCTCAACGGCATCATCAAAAAACACGAGCTCACGCGCATCGACAAGGAAGACGATCGCGTCCGCCACATCGAGACGCTCAATAGCCAGACAGGTCCCGTCTTCCTCACGTATCGCGCGGATGCGGCGTTCGATGATTTCGTCGCGAAGAAAATTGCCACGGCTCCGGCAGTGGATTTCACCGCTGCTGACGGCGTGCGCCACACGTCGTGGATGCTCTCAACCGCGGACGAGATTGCGCTCGTCGAGCGGACGTTCGCCCAGATTCCATTTCTCTACATCGCCGACGGCCATCACCGCAGCGCCGCAGCGGGCCGCATTTTTCAGTCGCGCAAAGGCGCAGGGCAGAGCGGGGGATTTCTCACCGTCATTTTTCCGCACAACCAGATGCAGATTCTTCCGTACAATCGAGTACTGAAAGATTTGAACGGCCTCACTCCGGAGCAGCTTTTGGCCAAGCTCGACGCCATCTTTCTCATTCAGGAAAATGGCGCGCCGAAGCCCACGCACAAACATGAGCTGAGCCTTTATCTCGGGGGGAAATGGCGCGCTCTCACCTTCCGTCCGCAGTTTGTCGCTACTAGCGATCCGATTGAGAGACTCGACGTGACGTTGCTGCAGAAGCTCATCCTCGCGCCGATCTTCGGCATCGACGATCCGCGCACCAGCAAGCGGATCAACTTCGTCGGAGGCATCCGCGGCACGGCCGAGTTGGAGAAGCTCGTCAATGCCGGTGAGTACGCCTGCGCCTTTTCGATGTTCCCGACGAGCATCGAGGATCTGATGTCCATCGCCGATGCTGGCGGCATCATGCCGCCCAAGAGCACGTGGTTCGAGCCGAAGCTGCGCGACGCGATGTTCTGCCACATGATCTGAGGCGCGCGCGACCTATTGTTCGCGCTTTTGTTCTTGGCGGACTTGATCGGTTGACGGTTAATTCCATTCGCTTTTGAATTTATGAAAATCGTTCTCGCATACTCGGGCGGTCTCGACACCTCGGTGCTGCTCTCGTGGATCAAGGAAAAGTACAACGCGGAGATCATCGCCTTCTGCGCCGACATCGGCCAGGAGGAGGAACTCAATGGGCTTGAGAAAAAAGCCAAGAACACCGGCGCCACGAAGATATACATCGACAACCTCCAAGAGGAGTTCGCGCGCGACTTCATCTATCCGATGATTCGCGCCGGCGCGGTGTACGAGGGGCAATATTTTCTCGGCACGAGCATCGCCCGTCCGCTGATCGCCAAGCGAATGATCGAGATCGCTCGGAAAGAAAAAGCTGTCGCGATTGCTCACGGCGCGACAGGCAAAGGCAACGATCAGGTGCGCTTCGAGTTAACGACCGCGGCGCTCGCGCCGGAGTTGGAAATCATCGCCCCGTGGCGCGACGAGCGGTTTCGTAAGGATTTTCCCGGTCGTCAGGAGATGATTGATTACTGCGCGGCGAAGCGGATTCCCGTGCAGGCGAGCGCGAAGAAGCCGTATTCGATGGACCGCAATCTTCTGCACATTTCCTACGAGGCCGGCATTCTCGAGGATCCGTGGTACGACTCGTATGATCTGAAGAATCGCGATTATTTCACGACACTCTCCGTGCTGCCGGAGGACGCGCCGGACAAGCCCGAGTTGGTGGAACTAGAATTCGACCGCGGCGACTGCGTGGCTGTGAACGGCAAGGCGATGAATCCGCTAGCCGTGATGAAATCGCTCAACAAGTTCGGCGGCAAACACGGCGTCGGTCGCGTGGACATGGTGGAGAACCGTTTCGTCGGCATGAAAAGCCGCGGCGTGTACGAGACGCCGGGCGGGGCGATTCTACACTTCGCGCATCGGCAGATGGAGAGTCTCACGATGGACCGCGAGGTGATGCACCAGCGTGACGCGTTGATTCCGAAATACGCTGAGCTCGTTTACAACGGATTCTGGTACGCACCGGAACGTCTCGCGTTGCAGGCTTACGTGGAGGAATCGCAGAAGAACGTCACCGGCACCGTGCGCGTGAAACTTTACAAGGCCGGCATCTACGTGATCGGCCGCAAGAGTGCGGTGAGCCTCTACAATCCGCACATTGCCACGATGGAAGCCGATCCGACGAAGGCTTACAATCAGGACGATGCTACCGGCTTCATTCGCTTGAACGGCCTGCGTCTGCGCGTGGCCGCAGCCGTGCACGGATCGAAGAAGCGGAAGAAGTAAGCGACGCGACAGCGGGCGAAACGCGTCAGAATTTCAAGAGTCACGAAGGGGACGGCATTCAAACCGTCCCTTCTTTTTTGGTACATGACTACGGCGCGCCGGGGGCTTTGACGAAGGCGTTGATGTTTTTGATGCCAGCGGCTTGCGCGGCGTCGCGCACTTTCACGACTTGTCCGAAGGGGGCGTCGGTGTCGGCGCGGATGGAGAGGATGAGCTGCGGATTGCCGGCGGTGCGGGCTTTCAGCTCCGCCTCGAGCTTCTCGGCAGTGACGGGTTGGCTGTCGAGGTAGAGGTGCGGCGGGACTTTGGCGATGGTGATGATCACCGGCTGCGTCGGGTCTTTGCCGGCGCCTTGAGCCTGCTTCGATTCCGGGAGCGCGAGTTGGACGCTGGGCAGCTTCTTGAAGGTGGTGCTGACCATCATGAAAATCAACACGACCATCAACACGTCGATGAGCGAGACGATGATGATCGCCGGCGTGGTCCGCTTTTTCGAGGTGGCGAAGCGCATCGGTCAATGCTCCAGCTGACGATACTGGCGGCGCAGGAACTCGTCGCAGTGCGTTTCCATCTCGACGGTGAGAGTCTCTACTTTCTTGTTGTAGTAGCTCCAGGCGATGAGCGAGGGGATGGCGATGATGAGACCCATCAGCGTGGCGTTCAACGCGAGTGCGATGCCTTCCGCGAACTTGCCTTGGTCGCCGGTCGCGCTCGACATCGCGGCGAAGAGTTTGATGAGGCCCATCACGGTGCCGACGAGGCCGAGCAGCGGTGCGATGCCGGTGACGATTTCAAGCAACACGAGACCGCGTTCGAGGCGCACCACTTCGTTGCGAGCGCGGATTTCGAGGGCTTCCACCGTTTCTTCGCGCGGACGATCGAGGTGATCGGCGGCGGTGAGGAGCAGCCTACTGAGCGGCGAGGGATTGGCTTGGCAGACGGTGCGGAGCGTCTCCACCTGCGCGGGCGTCCGGCAGGCTTGCTGCGCTTCCGCGACGATTGGCGGGATGACATGCGTCGAGCGCAGGGCGAGGCCGCGTTCGATGATGAAGGTGAGACTGACGATGGAAGTGATGATCAGCGTGAGGAAGATGATTTGTTCCATTTGGTATTCTCCGGTCCTTTGTCCACTGCGCCATTCCCCATTGAACTGTCGCGGAACGCGCGCTGGGCGGGTGGATTAATGGCGGTTGCGCTGTGCGAACTCAAGCGTGAAGTGGCGTTCAATTGTAGTGGAAGGTGAAACGTACGTCGCGCTGCGGCGCGCCGACGGTCTCGCGCATCGTCTTCGGCCAGCGCTCGTACGGCGCCGGCTTGAGGATGGCCTGTTCGCAGATATACGAGAGTAGAGGGTCGACACTGGTTTCGGCCACGCGCAAATCGGTAATGCGCCCGTCGTCATGCAGTCGAAAATCGACGACGACACGGCCGGGTTTGCCGTTACGATTTTGCAGCAGCGTGTACCATTGCTCCTGAACGGCGGCGATGAACTTGGCGTCGTACACGCCAAAAGGCGTGCCAGCGGCATCGAAGGCGAGTCGGCCCACGCGCGGCGCGTTGCCTTCTTGGTGACTTTTTTCGGTGAAGATGCCGCCGGCCTTCTGCTCCGCTTTCGCCTCCGCCAACGTGCGCGGTTTGGCCTCTGGTGGTGCGGCGGGTTGGAGCGGTTTCGGCTGCAACGGAAGCGCCGCGTTCTTCGACTCAACCTTTGCAACGGTTTTTAGAATGGGCTTCGGAGAGGGCACGGGTACGTCCGCGATTTTTGGCACCTCCGATTTCTTCCCCTCCACTTTCGTTAGTTCAGCCTTCGTTTTGGCCGGTGCAGGTTGCGCGGCGACCGTGCTGTGTGTGGAGTAAAACTTCGGGTTCTTCGGCGCCGTAGTCTGAGCGGTGTCGGGATCCACGGTGACGAACGTCAGCGAAACCTTTTTCTCCGTGACGACAGGCGTCGGCGCTGGCAGGGAAATCTTCACGAGCTGCGGCAAACGCGGCAATGAGAAGTCAGCGCGTTTGGCCACTTGCAATCCGGCGTAAGCGACGAGGTGGAGTACTGCGGAGAGGACGACGGCTGCGGTTAGCCGGTTCAGGCATTGCCGCTCGAGCGCCGCGTTGGTTTTGGCCTCCATTATCACTACTCACAGAATGCGGCAAAGAGTACGCCGGGGCAAATGTATTGTGCGCCTGCGCGCGCTTCACCAGTAGATGAACCTGAATCGTATCTGGCGCTTATTATCACCGATGGCTTCGCGCATCGCGTCCGGCCATTTGAGGAATGGCGAGAGGTCTTGGAGCGTAGCGGGACAGACCTGCGTCTGGAACTCGGTGACGCTGGTATTGATCAGCTTCAGATCGGTGATCCGCCCATCGTGATGGAGCAGGAAACTGAGGGTGGTCTCGCCGGGAACCATAGCGCTCTGTCGGGCGTTGTCCAAAAGATCCCACCAACGCTGCTGGACGGCGGAAAAGAAGAGCGCGTCGTATGGGCCGTACGGCACACCGATGACGTCGAAGGAAAGTTTGCCGGGGCGGTTGACGCCGCCGTCCTGAATCATCTTTTTGCCGGCGAGCGCGCCGGAGACGGCTTGGTTGGCTTTCGCTTCGAGCAATGTGCGCGGTTTCGGACTGGGCGAAGGAGCGGACGATCCGTTTCCATTCGGCGCTTCCGGCAACTTGAGGCCAAGCGCACCCGGCGCGGTCGGCGTCAACGGCGTCAGTTTAGTAAATTCAATTCGGGCCGGTCCCGAAGCAGAAGTAGCGGTGGCTTCGCCCGGAGTTTCGTTGCGCGCCGAGGGCGAAGGATTGATTGCGGCGGCCGGTTTGAAGTCGAACCGCGCATCCGCTGTCGGTCGATTGAGCGAGAGGCCTCGCCCCACGTTCGCTTCGGGCAGGGTGGGCGTTTTCGAGATGGGCGCAGAGGTAAACGGTGCGTTGGCGGCCGCGAGGTTTGACGGGGACGACGGATTGTTGCGAGCCGGTTCGTTGCTGTCCGTCCTCTCCGACAGTTTGAGACTGGGCGCACCGGACGTGGCGAAAGGAGTTAGTTTGGCAAACTCTGCACGACTCGGTGCGGGCGTGATTGCCGTTTCGCTCGGCGGTTCATCGCGCGAAGCGGGAGAAAGATTGATTGCTGTGCTCGGTTTGAAATCGGACGTCGCATCGCCCTGCGGCCGGATGATGCTCTCGAGTGGCGGGACCGGCGTGAGCGTCTTGCCGAAGAGAAGTCGGTTGTCGGGGTTGGTCGTGAATGGCGCGACGACAGGTTGAGCAAAGGCGATGATTTTTGGAATTAGCGATTGCTCGCCATCGACTTTCGGCACGTTCTCTTTGGTCTGGCGCGGATTCGGATCGGCGGCGCGCGTGGTGTGTGTGGAGTAATACTTCGGATCATCGGGTGGATCGATGATGGAGAGGGTGGTGTCCACTTCGATGAAACGGTCGGGGACAATGGGTTTCTTTTTCTGCGCCCGTTCCATTTCTTCACGTTGGCGTTTGGGTTGGATCGGCCACGGGGCAGGGGAAGCGGTGGCGCTGACGAGGTTCGGTGGCTTGAGCCATTTGCTGAGCGATGCCCGCGGAGGTTGCTGGAACCAGTCGAGTTTCTTTCCCAGATCCATCGCGGCGTAGAAGCCGAAATGGAGCAGCAGCGACAACACGACAGCGTTCGTGAGGCGATTGAAGGCCTCGCGCTGTTGCGCGGCTTTAATCGGGGAGGACATCCCAAACACTCTGCCTCACGTCGCGAGGTGTTTCAAGCGCGTGTTGGTGAAGACGCAGGTTTGCGTTTTTGCGGAGCGCTTGCTTAAAATGGGGTCGCGTGAGGTTAATATCGTGACTGTGAAGAATGATTTTCTCGAACCGCAGGGCCTGTGGGTGAGTGTGGACGAAGTGGCGTATCAACCGCAGGCCCACACGCCGCCCGATCGTCCGCATTGTTTCGCCTACCACATCACGATCCATAACGACACCGACGCGACGGTGGCCATCAAAGGCCGCAAGTGGGTCGTGCGCGGCAACGCCGGCGACATCGTGGCGGTGGAAGGCGACGGCGTGGTGGGGCAGTTCCCGACCATCGAACCGGGCCAGCATTTCAGCTACCACAGCTTTCATCTCCTCGCCGGAAAATCGGCTGTGGCGGAGGGAAGTTATCTGGGCGTGGACGCTGAAGGGCGGAAGGTGCTCACGCGCATTCCGAAGTTCAAGATGGATGTGCCCAGCACCGAAATCGGCTGGGCGTAACGCCGGCTAGCGGTGCCGGAAACAGATGCGGGCCTTCGAGAGATCGTAGGGCGACATCTCGACATTCACGCGGTCACCCACGCTGATGCGGATGAAATGCTTGCGCATCTTGCCGGAAATATGGGCGAGCACCTCGTGGCCATTGGGCAACTTCACGCGGAACATCGTGCCGGGCAGCACTTGGCTGATGGTTCCTTCTAACTCGATCGGTTCTTCTTTTGCCATTCGGTGATTTGCTCCGCACCGCCCAACTGAGCGCCGCAAGCGAAGGGGCACAATGGCTCTCGCAGTTTTGGAAATCAAGGTATTTCCCCTATCGAGACAGGGAAACAGAGGGAATTCCGCCTGCGTCACTTCGTGTCGGTGATGAGCGGCGCGCCGCACTGAGCGCAGAAACGCGAGTCGGGCGTGGCCGTGAAATCGCACTTAACACAATCAATGTGCGCTTTCGCGTGTCTGCGCTGGATGACGAGGTTGCGGATGTACGGAATCCACGTGAACGCGTAAGCGAAGATGAAGACCGAGTCCTTCTGATAGAAAAGCGCGTAGGAGAGCAGCAGCAGCGAGCCGATGAGGCTGAGCCACCAGAAGGCCACTGGCACCACCACCTGCTTGCGCTTTTCCGTGGCGTACCACTGGAGGAAAAAGCGGGAGAAGAAGACGAGGTTGCCGAGCCAACCGACGACTTTCCAGACGTGCCACTCGATGCCGAGGAACTTGCCGCCCGGCATCAAAAGGTTCGAGAGCCACTCCATCGCTTACTTCTCGGCGATCAGCTTCTCGATCTTCTCCGCGAGGCCGTCGCGCGCGTCGAGATGCCGCAGGTTGCCCTTCTTATCCACCAACCACATCGTCGGAAGGCCGTTGATGCCAAACTCGGCTGCGTATTTGCCCTCCCAGCTTTTGGCGTCGCAATACTGCACCCACGCCATCTTTTTCTCTTCGGTGAACTTCTTCAGCTTCTCCAGGTCTTTGTCGAAGCTGATGCCGATGATTTCAAAACCCTTGCCGTGAAACTTGTCGTAGGAGGCTTTCAGATTAGGCAATTCCGCCACGCACGGTCCGCACCACGTCGCCCAGAAATCCACTAGCACGACCTTGCCCTGCATCTTCGCGATGTCCACCTCGCGGCCGTCGGTGGCCTTGAACTTCAGCGCGAGCGGCTTGCCGATTGCGTCGAGCTTCTTGAACATTCCCTCCGCCGCTTCTTTGATTTCGCCTGAGCTGCCTTTGATAACTTCGGCCAGCAACTTGCGCGCCTTATCCGGTTCGCTGTTCTCGGCCACTTCAATCAACATCGCGAACGGTTCGGGGCGTTTCGGAAACTCCTTCATCAACGCGCGTGCACCTTTCTCGAACTCCTCCAGCATCGCGGTTTTGCCCTGGCTGGACTTCGCGCGTGAAGCGGCCACCACTTCGCGCACGCGGGTGTTGAACTTGAAGTCGTCCTTCGGCTCATCCGCCGCGTGCAACGGCGAAGTGAGGACGAGCAGCGCAGCGGCGCAAAGAGCGATCAGCGTGGATAGGGAGAAGAATTTCATATCGATTGTCGTGAGAATAGGAAGGGCGCGGGATGGAAACAAGCCATTAGTCGCGCGTTGCCAGCTGCTGCAACAGGGCGAGACGGCGCGGGTTTTCAGGCGATTCAAAATCGGCCGCGCGCACACTGGAACCGGTTTGGTTCAACTTCTCGCGCAACTGCCGCGCCTCTTCCGGCGAGACAGTCGAGGGCAGTTCGCCTTCCTGTTCCCAACGCACAACTTTGCGCGCGAACTCGAGCAGCAGCGCGCACGGTTCGAGACAGGGGATGAGGCTTTTGTCAGCCGCCGTATCCGTCGGGAGGCTGGGGACAGTCCAGAGCCGGCGCTTGAGGCAGAAGCGCGCATCGCAGCAGGCGCGCGTGATTTGCGCTGCGCGCGGGTCGTCTGGGAAAGTCGTGATGCGATACATCCCAGTTTGGCGCGCGGTGAACTCACGGTAGCTCGTGACCGGCGGCTGTGCTGCGCGCGCGGCAAACCAATCGGCGAGCGCACCGGGATAAAGTCGATCGAGCGCGGTGCCGAGTTCAGTGATGTTTGTTGCGCGCGCGAACCAACCGCGGCGGAGATTGGGCGCGGATTTGAGCGGACGAAAAGCTCCGGCCTCGGTGGTTTGAGTCAACGCGCGTAACTCTTCGATGGCTATAGTGCGCAACGATTCAGCGAGCGCACCGGCATCTTCAATGTGGCGCAAGGCGAAGCTCGTGCCATCGCGACGAATCAACACCTGCGCGAACACGAGTTCCGCGCCAAGCTGCGCGGCGAAGGCGGCGAGAGCCGGATTTTCAAAAGCCGTCATTACTGTTCACAGGATAGCGCATCTTGCCGGGCGGCCAACGGAAAAGTTGCCGCGTGGGCGGGGGATGGGCATCATCGGAAGATGCAATACGTGATCGCGGGAGTGATCGGTCTGGTGGGCGGCGTGGCGAGCGGGTTGTTCGGCGTGGGCGGCGGCATCGTGATGGTGCCGGCGATGTTCTTTCTGATGAGCCCGCCGATCCGCGACATCAAGCAGGCCATCGGTACGTCGCTGGTCGTTATCATCCCGACGGCGCTGATCGGGGCATTGAAGCATTACAAGTCCGACCCCGCTCTCTCGAACATCCACTGGCCCACGGCCGCGTCGCTCGTGCCGACAGCGATCGCTGGCAGTTATCTCGGCGCGTGGTTGGTCACACGGTTGCAGGTGGATGATTTGAAACGCGCGTTCGGGGGCTTCCTCGTGGCCGTAGGTTGTTACCTGCTGTTCGGTCCGCAGAAGTGACGGACGAACTTCGGCGTGGCGTTACGGCTTGTTCTCCTGCCGCACGTAGAGCGTCTGGGTCGGGAAAGCGAATTCGATATTCTCCTGCTCGAAGCGTTCCTTGATGGCGAGGTTCAGTTCCTGCATTCCGGCGAGGTGATCCTTTGTTCCGACGAGGTGATCCTTTATTCCGTCTCCATTCCACCAGTGAACGACGTTGAGGTTGAGCGCGCTGTCGTCGAATTTGTTGAAGTTGATCCAGACGTCCTGGGTCTTCGGATGTTTGCGATAAACCTCCTCGAGGATGGCGAGCGCGCGCTTCAGCTTCGCCTGCGGCGTTGTGTAGGTGATGCCGAAGTTCATCTCGGCCTTGATACTCGGCCGGCGTGAGATGTTGGCGATGGTGGCCGCGGCCATCTGCTTGTTCGGAATGGTGACAAGATGACCGTCGAGATTGCGGAGGCGCGTACTGCGCATGCCGATGGATTCGACGGAGCCCGTCACTTCGCCCAGTTTGATGACGTCGCCGACACGGAACGGTTTATCGAGGAAGATGGAGACGGCGCCGAACATGTTGGCGAGTGTGTCCTGCGCGCCGAGGCCGAGCGCGAGGCCGCCGACGGAGAGCGAGGCGAGCAGGCTGGTGATGTTCAACCCGAGATTCTGTGCCGTAAGAAGTATAGCAATGAGAACCACGAAGGCCTTGAGCACCTTGCGCAGAAACGGGAACAACATCTCGTCGAAGTGGCGGTCGGTCTCGGTGGCAGGACGGCCCTTCCAGTAGTTCACGAGCGCGTCCACCAACTTGAGCGTCATGTATGTGACGGAACCGGCCACGACGAGTTGGAGTCCCTTGGAAAGCCATTCCACAATCCAGTCCGGCCAAGTGAATACGCGCAGGCCGATGTGCAGCAGCACGACGAAGCCGACGACCTTCACCGGTCCTTGCAACAAATCAATGAGCAGATTGTTAAGCGGGGTCTCGCTCTTCGCCGCCCACTGCTTCAGATAACGCGTGGTGATGAAGTTGATGAAGCGCGCGGCGTAAAACGCGAGCAGGATGTAGATGAGCGAGGCGAGATACTGCCAGAGCGGTACACCGAGAAACTTGTTCTCGATGAGCGGATCGATCTCATCGAGACCGAAGGTGAGGTAGCCGCGCTCGGATTCGGATGCTTTGGTTTCCGCCGTCGCCTTCGTCCCGCGGAAGAACTTGCGCGCGATAGCCGTGCTGACCGCCACGTTCGTTTTCGTGACGGTGACAGTCGGTGCGTTTGTGTTGGCCGGCGAGTTGGTGGCGGTCTGCGCCGAGGCCAAGATGGACCAACAGAGCACGGCGGCGAGGCCGAACATTGCAGCGCGATAAAACCAGTCGAAGCTTCTCGTCATAATGCGCTCATTATTCGCGAGCACGGCGTGCGGCGACAAGTCTTTATCGGGGAGAAATGAAATCCAAACGAGACAGGAAGAAAGCGTTAGTTTCCCTCAACGTCGTTCAATCGTTCACCCGCCTGCAACGATGCGCACGATTTCCAGGCGGTCGCCGGATGCGAGCATTCGCTTGGTGAATTCAGAGGGCGCGACGGCCTCGCCGTTGTGTTCGACGACGATGCTGCGCGGGAGTTGTTTCTGCGTGATGAGAAATTCCTCGATGGAGCAGGGAAGCGCGGAGGCGACTGGCTGGCCGTTGGCGATGATGATTTGCTGACTCACGCTGTGTGGCGATTGAAGATTCGATTCGAAAGCCCGCTACGCCGTGAGCGCTGCATCCCAGTCTTTCCAGACCGGTTCGTAGCCGAGTCGGCGGATGAGCGCGGCGACTTCCTCGGGCGAACGTTCATCGGCGATGTCGAACTGACCGGTGGCGTTGGTGGCGCGTCCATTGGTCGCGGCCCATTCGCTGGAGTTCTCGGCCAGTTCCACAATGCGACCGCGTTCGGTCTTGTGGATGTTCTCTTTCCCCGCACCGGTGTAACCGCCCGGCTCGGTGTGGCTGCCCGCGCTCATCATCGTGATGCCGAGCGGCAGCAGGCCGTCGCGCAGCTTCGCCGGCTCGCGCGTGGAGAGGACGATGCCGACGTCCGGCAGAAAGAGGCGCATCGCGCAAACGAGCTGCACGAGCTCGCGGTCGCCGAGCGAGGTGAGCGGCTGGAACTCGCCGGCACAGGGACGCAGACGCGGCAGAGAAATTGTCATCTGCGCTTTCCAGCAGTGGCGCAGGAGATATTCAGCGTGAGCGGCGACGGCGATCGCTTCCGCCCGCCAATCCGCGAGGCCGAACAACGCGCCGATACCGAGCCGTCGGAAACCGGCGGCGTACGCGCGCTCGGGAGTTTCGAGTCGCCAATCGAAGTTCCGCTTCGGTCCTGCGGTGTGCATTTCTGCGTAGAGCGGCCGATTGTACGTCTCTTGATACACGACGAGACCTTCCGCGCCGGCGGCGACGAGCGGTTGGTATTCCGCCGTCTCCATCGGGCCGACTTCGAGTGAGAGGCTCGGAATCTCTTCGTGCAACGCGGCAACACATTCGGCCATGTAACCGTTCGAGACGAACTTCGGATGCTCGCCCGCGACGAGCAGAATGTTGCGGAAACCCTGTGCCGTCAGCGCGCGCGCTTCACGGCGCACTTCGTCGACCGAGAGCGTCACGCGCAGAATCGGATTGTCGCGGGAGAAGCCGCAGTACTTGCAGTTGTTGATGCACTCGTTGGAAAGATAAAGCGGTGCGAAGAGGCGGATGACCTTTCCGAAGCGCTGCCGTGTGAGCGTCTGCGAGCGGCGGCAGAGCGGCTCGAGTAATTCGCCGGCGGCGGGCGAGATGAGTCGCGCAAAGTCGGCGAGCGTCGGACGCTCTGTGGCGAGGGCCGCGCGCGCCTCGTCGGCGGACGTGCGAAGCGAGCGTTCAGTCAACTCAGCCAGCGGCAACGCATTGAATTCGGCAACGAAACTCATCGTGGGGAATTTATCGCGGCGGCGGCCGATGTCGAGAAGCGGCGTGACCATGTGTGTAATTATTTCTTTCCACTCTGCGATTGCTTCCGTAAATAGCGCTCGTGCCAACGCACATTATCGCTGTCGCCAAC
>CAMASG010000022.1 GCA_945860945.1 Akkermansia muciniphila | reverse complement strand
AGCCTCAACCTCATCCTTCGCCACGCCTCGGCCATTGGCATACATCAACCCGAGGTTGAGCTGCGCGGAGGCCTTGCCCTGATCTGCGGCTTTGCGAAACCACTTCACGGCCTCAACCTCATCCTTCGCCACGCCTCGGCCATTGGCATAAATCCCCCCGAGGTTGACCTGCGCGGGGGCAAAGCCTTGATCTGCGGCTTTGCGAAACCACTTCACGGCCTCCACCTCATCCTTCGCCACGCCTCGGCCATTGTCATACATAAACCCGAGGTTGGACTGCGCGGGGGCATAGCCTTGATCTGCGGCTTTGCGAAACCACTTCACGGCCTCAACCTCATCCTTCGCCACGCCGCGACCCTGGGCATACATATTCCCGAGGTTGTTCTGCGCGTCGGCAAAGCCTTGATCTGCGGCTTTGCGATACCACTTCACGGCCTCCACCTCATCCTTCGCCACGCCTCGGCCATTGGCATAACTCACCCCGAGGTTGTTCTGCGCGTCGGCAAAGCCTTGATCTGCGGCTTTGCGATACCACTTCACGGCCTCAACCTCATCCTTCGCCACGCCTCGGCCATAGTCATACATCAACCCGAGGTTGACCTGCGCTTGGGCATCGCCTTGATCTGCGGCTTTGCGATACCACTTCACGGCCTCAACCTCATCCTTCGCCACGCCTTGGCCAGTGCGATACATCGCCCGGAGGCTGACCTGCGCGTTGGCAAAGCCTTGATCTGCGGCTTTGCGAAACCACTTCACAGCCTCCACCTCATCCTTCGTCACGCCGAGGCCATTGGCATACATCATCCCGAGGTAGGACTGCGCTTCGGCGCTACCCTTCTCGGCCTTGATGCGCAGTTCGGGCAATGCCCCGATGTAACCCGCTATGGCATTATTAGCCAGCGCCTGAATTTCCGCCTTGTTTTCAGCAACCTTTATTGGCTGGGGCGGAACTGTACCAGAAGTGGTTTTCTCCTGGGTCGGCATTGTTTCGCAGCCAAGCAAGGTGGCGGCCAGAATGAGGCTGGGAACGAACAGGCGGGGAATCTTCATCCGTTCACCTTACTGAACCATCGTCCGCACGCAAGTGCTTTGTCACCCGTTCACCCCATCCGCTCCATCCTCAGCAGGGAGGGGAGGGGAGGGAGGGGGCAATCACTTCGCGGTGATGACGGTGTAGGTGCGCTTGCCTTTGCGCAGGAGGAGGTGCTTGCCGAAAAGCAGATTGGCGGTGGTGATGGCGCGTTGGAAGTCGCCTTCGCGAAGGTTGTTCACGTAGATGCCGCCGCCTTCGATGTCTTTTCGCGCTTGTCCTTTTGAGGCGCAGAGGCCGGCGTGGGCGAGGAGTTCCACGAGCGGCAGGCCGGCGCCGTCGAGTGTCGCTTTCTCAATCTCTTTTGTCGGAACTTCGCCGACGATGTCGCTGAAGGTGGTCTCGCTGATGCCGCCGAGGTCGCCGCCAAAAAGAATCTCGCTGGCGCGCATCGCTTCGGTGGTGGCGGCCTCGCCGTGGATGAGGTCGGTGACGGCTTTCGCGAGGGCTTTGTGCGCGGCGCGGGCGCCGGGGTTCTCGGTGTGCTGTTTCTCGAATGCGGCAATCTCGTCCTGGGCGTGGAAGGTGAAGTATTTGAGGTAGCGGAGGACATCGCGGTCATCCACGCGAATCCAGAACTGGTAGAAGCGATAGACGCTCGTGCGTTTGGCATCGAGCCAGATGGCGCCGGCGACGGTCTTGCCGAACTTGGAGCCGTCGGCGTTGGTGATGAGCGGGAGGGTGAGTCCCCACGCGGTGGCGCCGGGGAGCTTCTTGCGGATGAGATCGCCGCCGGCGGTGATGTTGCCCCACTGATCGGAGCCGCCGATCTGCAGCTCGCAGTTCAATTCCTTGCGCAGATGATAAAAGTCGAAAGCCTGCAGCAGCATGTAGCTGAACTCGGTGTAGCTGATGCCGACATCGCGGTCCTCCATGCGCGCGCGGACGCTCTCTTTGGAGACCATCATGTTCACGGAGAAATGCTTTCCGATGTCGCGCAGGAAATCGAGGAAGCTGATGGGCGCGGTCCACGAAGCGTTGTCCACGAGGCGCGCGGGATGGGTCTTCGTATCGAAGTCGAGCAAGCGCGCGAGCTGGCTTTTCACGGAGGCGATGTTGGCGGCGAGGGTCTCTTTGGTGAGCAACTGGCGCTCCTGGGATTTGCCGCTGGGATCGCCGATGGAACCGGTGGCGCCGCCGGCGACGGCGATGGGATGATGACCGAGGTTCTGGAAGCGGCGCAGGGCGAGGAGCGGGACGAGGTTGCCGACGTGGAGGGAATCGGCCGTGGGATCGAATCCGCAATAGAGCGTGATGGGACTGGCGGCGAGACGCTTGGTGAGCTCAGCGGTGTCCGTGCAGTCGGCGATCAACCCGCGCCAGTTGAGTTCATCGAGAATGTTCATCAGCGGCAGAGTTATCGCGGCAGCGGGGCGGGGGGACAAGTGGATTTTGAAGGGAGCAACGTGCGGCAGCGGATTGGAGGCAGTCTTCGAAAAGCAAAAAGGCGGGCCTTGCGGCCCGCCTGTGAAGTGATTGCCGAAGATTACTTCTTCGTGTCGTCGGCGGCGTCGAAGGCGTGCTCGAGCGCGACGAGGTCTTCACCCGGCTTAAGCGAATCGAGGGCGACCTGTTCGGCCTTGATCTGCTCGGGGGAATAGTTGGCGGCCTTGATGGAGAGGCCGATGCGACGCTCGGTGCGATCAATCTTGATGACGCGCGCGCTGACTTCCTGGTCAACCGCGAGCACACCCTTGATCTTCTCGACGTGGTCCTCGGTGATCTGCGAGATGTGGACGAGACCGTCGAGCTCGTGATCGAGACCGACGAAGGCGCCGAAGCTCGCGAGCTTGGTGACTTTGCCCTTCACGAGGTCGCCGACCTTGTAATACTTGTCGATGTTGGTCCAGATATCCTCGGTGAGCTGCTTCATGCCGACGGAGATGCGCTGGTTGGCTTTGTCCACTTCGAGGATGATGGCCTCGATCTCGTCGCCCTTCTTCAGGACTTCGGAGGGGTGGTTGATCTTGCGCGTCCACGAGATGTCGGAGACGTGGATCATGCCGTCCAGACCTTCTTCCAACTCGACGAAGGCGCCGTAGCTGGTGAGGTTGCGGACCTTGCCCTTGATCTTGGTGCCGGCGGGATACTTGGCCGCGGCGCTGTCCCACGGGTTGGTCTCGAGCTGACGCACGCCGAGCGAGATCTTCTGCTCGTCGCGGTTGATGCCGAGAACGACGGCCTCGACCTCTTGGCCCTGCTTGAGCACATCCGCGGGCTTCGCGATGCGCTTGGTCCAGGAAAGCTCGGTGACGTGGATGAGACCCTCGATGCCGGGGGCGAGCTCGACGAACGCGCCGTAGGCGACGAGGTTGACGACCTTGCCCTTGATCTTGGTGCCGATGGGGAATTGCTCAGCGATGCTGTCCCACGGGTTCGCGCTCTTCTGCTTGAGGCCGAGGGAGACGCGCTCTTTTTCGCGGTTGATGTCGAGGACGACGACTTCGAGATCCTGGCCGACCTTGACCATTTCCGACGGATGGCCGAGGCGACCCCAGCTCATGTCGGTGATGTGCAGCAGGCCGTCGAGGCCGTTGAGGTCGATGAAGGCGCCGAAGTCCGTGAGGTTCTTGACGGTGCCCTTGATGATGTCGCCCGGGGTGAGCGAGCCGAGCAGCTGCGAACGCTTCTCGAAACGTTCCTGTTCGATCAGTTCGCGGCGCGAGAGGACGATGTTCTGGCGCTCGGCGTTGATCTTGACGACCTTGAAATCAAAGTTCTTGCCGACGAAGTCGGGGAGGTTGCGCGGCGGTATGACGTCCACCTGCGAGGAAGGCAGGAACGCCTCGACGCCGATGTTCACGATGAGGCCGCCCTTGACGATGGCGGTCACCTTGCCGTTGATGATGCCGCCTTCGTTGCAGATGGTGAGGATGCGGTCCCAGTTCTTCTTGAACTCGGCCTTCTCGTGCGACAGCACGACCATGCCTTCACGATTCTCGAGTCGCTCGATGAGCACGTCAATCTCTTGGCCGACCACGAGCGATTTCGAATCCACGAATTCGTGCGTGGAGATGACACCTTCGGATTTGTAACCGATGTCCACCAGCACATCCTTCGGGTGGATTTCGATGATGATGCCTTTGACAATTTCACCGGCAGCGAAGCGCGTCGCGCTGTGCCGCATGGCTTCTTCCATTGTGAGCATAACTATTTTTCTGACGGGGAGGCTTGGGCGCAAATGCACCGCGAAGACTCCATTGCCTAACGGCCGACGTTGCGGGGCAACGGAGGTTAGAGGTTAGGTTCTAGGTTAACTGTTTTTTCTCAGCCTCAATCGAACTCCGCAAACGCGGGTTCAGGCGAGGGCCGAACATACGCGGTTCCCACCTCGTTGCAAGCGGTTTCCCCGCGCTGTTTTACTGCCTACTGGGCGCGGCCGAAGCGCTTCTCCAGCTCGCGCAGGCTGAATTCGATCAACGTGGGCCGGCCGTGCGGACACGTGTACGGCATCGCGCAGCGTCGCAAATCATCAACCAACTTCTCCAACTCCGGACCGGCCAGCGGATCGTTCGCCTTCACCGCATGGCGGCAGACGGTTTTCACCACCACATGCTCGCCGAGTCGCAGTGTGTTCACCGATTCGCCGGCGGCTTTCAATTCGTCCACCAGCTCCAACACGAACCGCCGCGCGTCCCGCGCCTTCGCGAACGGCGGCAGACTATCGAGGAGAAACGTGCGCTCGCCGAACTCGGACAAGCCCACGCCGAGCCGCGCGAGCATGGCGAGATTCTGCCGGATGAACTGCGCATCGCGCGCGGAGAGTTCCACCGTCTCCGGCAGGAGCAGTCGCTGGCTCGGGCAGTCACCTTGTTTCTCGAGACGCTCGAGCATTTGTTCGAACAAAATTCGTTCGTGCGCCGCGTGCTGGTCCATCAACACGAGCCCGCGGTCCGACTCGAGCACGACGTAGAGCCGGCTGATGACACCGACGAGCCGCAACGGCACGGCGAGCAGCGGCACGTTGACGTTCGCGGCGGCGGGCGCGGACTCGATTGGTTTCGAGTGCGGCGCGAAACCGATTGGTAACGATGATTGAATCGGTGCGCTGGCTGCCAATTCCGCTTTGGTTGGCTCGGGGAAAAACCGGTTTAACCCCGGTAAAGTCGCTGAACTGCTCGCGGTTTGATTGCCTGGAAGAACTGGAGTTGGAACAATCGGATTTGTGAAATCAACGGACCCAGTGTGTTTCACTTCTGCCGCCGGTGTTTCCGTTTTCTCAGAGTGACTCGGCAGGCTTGGCGCTTTGGTGGCGGTTGAAATTGCAGCGGTGTGGAAACGCAGCAACGTCTCGCGTATCGCCTGCGTTGCAAGCCGCCGCACGTCGCGTTCGCGGTGGAACTTCACTTCGCGCTTGGCAGGATGGATGTTCACGTCCACCTCGGCAGGATCGAGTTCGAGGAAAAGGCAGCAGACCGGATAGCGGCTTTTCATCAGCGCCGTGTGGTAGCCCTCGATGAGCGCGGCGTTGAGGCCGCGGTTCTCGATGGGGCGGCCGTTCACGAAGAGATGCTGATCTTCGCGCGTGGAGCGGCTCGCGCCCGGGGCGCCGATGAGTCCCCAGATGCGAACAGCGATGGCTTGCTGCCGTGGCTGAAGAGCCGAGTCGTCTGAAACAAAGGTTTGGTATTCGTTGCGGAAATCCACTGGAAGCAACTGGCTTTCGCCGCCGCCTAGCGCACGCCAGCGTTCCTGTAGCGCGGCGATGCGCGAGTTGCCGCCCTCGCCGCTTCGGATGGCGGGCAACTGCCAGAGGGTGCGGCCGTCGTGGATGAGCGTGAACGCGATTTCGGGATGCGCCAGCGCGGCGAGCGTGAGCCAGTGCTGGATGTGCGAGCGCTCGGTCTCTTCGCTGCGAAGAAATTTCCGGCGCGCGGGCAGGTTGAAGAAAATCTGGCGCACTTCCACGCTCGTGCCGGTCGCGCAACCGGCGACTTTCACCTCAAGAATCTTGCCGCCGTTGACGACAATCTGCGTTCCTTCGGGCGTCTCACTTCCTCGTTCACGAGTGGTGAGAGTGAAGCGGCTGACGCTGGCGATGCTGGGAAGCGCTTCGCCGCGGAAGCCCATCGTGGCGATCGCCGCGAGATCTTCGGCGCGCCGGATCTTGCTCGTCGCGTGGCGTTCGAGGCAGAGCAACGCGTCGTCCCGGCTCATCCCGGTGCCGTCATCCGTCACGCGCACGAGGCTGCGGCCGCCGGCCTGGACTTCGACAATGATACGGCTGGCTCCCGCATCGAGCGCGTTCTCGACCAGTTCCTTAACCACGCTGGCGGGGCGTTCCACCACTTCGCCCGCGGCGATTTGGTTGGCGACCTGCTCGGAGAGAAGATGGATGCGATTCATCGGCGCGGCATTCTTGCGAGCCGCCGTCGGAAGTCCAAGACTTTCTGTGGAGGGAAGCAGTGCGGCGGACGAAGACTTGACGCTTTTGCCAAAGGTTATTAAGTTCACGAACCTGAGTGGTGGCCGTAGATCAATGGTAGATCCCCAGATTGTGATTCTGGTTGTTGCGGGTTCGAGTCCCGTCGGTCACCCCACTTCTCACCCGTTTTCTCTTTTGAACCGTTCGTTCGCCGGCATGAGTTGCGTTGACGCCTCCGCGCTCGAACGGCTACAACGTCGCTGATTTTATGAAAGCCTATCGCCTCAACCGTCTATTCAACGCCAAGAGCCGCCGTTGTTTTGATGTGGCCGTGGACCACGGTTTCTTCAACGAACGCAGCTTTCTCAGCGGTATCGAGAATCTCGAGAAGTGCGTGCAGAGGCTCGTCGCTGCTGCGCCGGACGCCATCCAGCTCACCATCGGGCAAGCGCCGCTGCTGCAGTCAATCGCCGGCAAGGAAAAGCCCGCGCTCGTCCTGCGTACGGACGTGGCGAACGTGTACGGCACGCAGCTTCCGCGCGCGCTTTTCAGCCGGATGATTGAGCAAGCGGTCGAGCAAGCGCTGCGGTTGGACGCCAGCTGCGTCGTCGTGAATCTCTTCCGCATCCCGAATGAGCCGGAGGTGACTGACCAGTGCATCCAGAATATTCTCCGCATCAAACCGGAGTGCGACCGTTACGGGATGCCGCTGATGATTGAGCCGCTGGTTTTCCAATCGAATCAAAAAGCGGGCGGCTACATGGTGGATGGTGATTTGGAGAAGATTTTGCCGCTCGTTCGCCAAGCGGTTGAGTTGGGCGCGGACATCATCAAAGCCGATCCGACGGACGATGTGTCGGTGTATCACAAGGTGATCGAGATGGCTGGACGCGCGCCGGTGTTGGTTCGTGGCGGCGGCAAAGTGTCGGACGCGGAGATTCTCGAGCGCACGCACCAGCTTATCGCGCAGGGCGCGGCTGGCATCGTTTACGGGCGGAACATCATCCAGCACAGCGACCCCGCTGGCATGACGCGCGCACTGATGGCGGTGGTGCACGATGGCGTGACGCCCTCGCAGGCGGCCAAGTTCATCAAGGCTTGAAGCGCGCCGTGCCGCGCAGTCAAGCGGACCCGCGTTTAATGCTTTGACGCTTGCGGCGCGTTTCCGTAGTTTCGCCAAACCTTTTTAGGAAACAAATGCTAGGCTTTCTCAAGAAAATCTTCGGGACAAAGAATGACCGCGAGGTGCGTCGCCTCCGCGAAAGTATCGTTCCCCGCATCAACAAGTTCGAAGAGGAACTGCAGCTGCAATCCATCGAGGCGCTTCGCCAGAAGACCGCCGAGTGGAAGGCCGAGCTTGTGCAGATCAAGGACAACGCCGAGCTCGCCAAGCGGCTCGAGGAGATTTTGCCCGAGGCGTTCGCGGTGGTGAAGAGCGCCTGCCGCCGACTCTGCGGCACGGACGTGTCGGTGCGCAGCCATCCGTTGCGCTGGGAAATGGTGCCGTTCGACGTCCAGCTCATCGGCGGCTACGGCCTTCACACTGGGCGCATCGCGGAGATGGCGACTGGCGAAGGCAAGACGCTCGTCGCTACGCTGCCGGTCTATCTCAACGCCCTCACCGGACGCGGCGTGCACGTGGTGACGGTGAACGATTACCTCGCCTCGCGCGACAGCGAGTGGATGGGCGCGGTGTACAAATCGCTCGGCCTGACCGTCGGCTGCCTCGTGCATGATCAATCGCCCGCGGAACGCCGCGAGCAATATAACTGCGACATCACGTACGGCACGAACTCCGAGTTCGGCTTCGATTATCTGCGCGACAACGGCATGGCCAGCAACGCCGAGGAGCAGGTGCAGCGTGGGCATTACTTCGCGATTGTGGACGAGGTGGACTCGATCCTCATCGACGAGGCGCGCACGCCGCTGATCATCAGCGGGCCTGCGGTGGTGCGTGAGGAAAACAAACTTTACGAACAGCTCAAGCCCTCCATCGAGTCGCTTGTCCGTGCGCAGACCAAGCTTTGCGAACGCTATCTCACCGAGGCCGAGGCGCTCATCAAGAAGCTCGCGCCCGACGCGCCGGCGAAGGTTTCCGACCGCTCGGCGGTTGAGAGCGAGGTTGGCCTCTTGCTTTATCGCGCCAAGCTCGGTCATCCGAAAGCACCGGCGTTGATGGCGTTGCTCGAGGTTGGTGATAATCTTCGTCGTTTGCAGGCCGCGGAGCTTCAACTCCTTGCCGACCAGACGAAGAAAGAATTGTACGCGCAGAAAGAGGAGCTATTTTACGCCATCGAAGAGAAAAGCCACGAGGCCGATCTCACCGAGAAAGGTCGCGCCCATCTCAGCCCGAAGGATAGCGATGCGTTCATGCTGCCCGATCTCGCCGCTCGTTACGTGGATATCGACGGCGGACCGGAGCAGGACGTGCACAAGCGCGCAGAGGCCAAAGCGCAGGTGCAGGCGGATTTCGAGCGCAAAGCCGAGCGCATCCACATCATCGCGCAGTTGCTCAAGGCGTATTGCCTCTACGAGAAGGACGTTCAATATGTCGTGCAGGAGAACAAGGTTCTCATCGTGGACGAGCACACGGGCCGCTTGATGGCTGGCCGCCGCTGGAGCGATGGCTTGCATCAAGCCATCGAAGCGAAGGAAGACGTCGAGATTGAGCGCGAGACGCAAACTTACGCGACCATCACGATTCAGAATTACTTCCGTCTCTACACGAAGCTCGCCGGCATGACCGGCACGGCGGAGACGTCCGCCTCGGAGTTCCACGGCGTGTACAAGCTTGGCGTGCTGGTCATCCCGACCAATCAGATTTGTCTGCGCGCGGATTCGGATGACACGGTTTTCAAGAGCAAGCGCGAGAAGTTCGCGGCCGTCGTCAAGGAGATCAAAGAGATCCACGCGAAAGGCCGGCCCATTCTTGTCGGCACCGTCTCGGTCGAGACGAGTGAGTTTCTTTCCCGCCTGTTGAAGAAGGAAGGCATCATCCATGCCGTCCTCAACGCCAAATACCATCAACAGGAAGCCGAGATCATCACTCGCGCCGGACAGCGCGGCTCGGTGACGATTGCGACAAACATGGCCGGCCGCGGCACCGACATCAAGCTCGGCGCTGGCGTCGCTGACGTGGGCGGTCTGCACGTGCTCGGGACGGAGCGGCACGAGGCGCGCCGCATTGATCGCCAGCTTCGCGGACGTTGCGCGCGTCAGGGCGATCCCGGCAGTTCGCACTTTTTCCTTTCGCTCGAAGACGATTTAATGCGCCTCTACGGTGGTGAGAAAATGTTGAAGCTGCTCGACAGCAATATGGCCAAGCGTTTCGGGATGACGTTGCCGGAGGGCGAGCCGCTCGAGCATCCGTTGCTCAATCGCTCCATTGGCCAGGCACAGACGCGCGTGGAAAACCACCACTACGAGGCGCGTAAACGCACTCTCGAATACGACGACGTGATGAACAAGCAGCGCGAGCTGCTCTACGGATTCCGCAACGATGTCATCCACGGCACCGACGTGCGCGACCGGTTGATGGACATCATGGAAGAGGTCGTCATTCAGAAGGTCAGCCTGCTCACCAGCGCCGACACGGAGATGAGCACGTGGCAGTTCCGCGCCTTATCCGACTGGGTGAATCTGAATTTTCCGCTCGGCATTCCTGAAGCCGACTTGGTGAAGATATCCGAGGAATCGCACGAGCCGCCGATGAAGGACTCGGTGTTCGACGGGCTCAACGCGGCGCAGTTCGGTCTCTGCCAGTTTCTCATCGAGCGCATCCGCCGCGCTTACGAATTAAAGGTGAGCCACGAGGACGCCGAGGCGCTGAAGTCGGTCGAGCGTTTCACGATGCTCACCGCCATCGACAAGCTCTGGCAGGAACATCTCTACACGATGGACGGTCTGCGCAACTCCATCGGTCTGCGCGCGTACGGTCAGCGCGATCCGCTGCTCGAATACAAAGCCGAGGCGTTCGGTCTTTTCGAGGAGCTGATGGTCAGCATCAAGACTGAGATCTGCCATAACATCTTCCGCAGCGCGTCGAGCCTTATGGCGTTCGAGAACTTCCTGCGTAACCTGCCGCAGACGCTCACGCACGAGTCGTCCGGCGGCTTTGGCGATCCTGCCGCGACCGCGGCTCCGAGCGACGTGGTGAGTGAAGCCACCGAGGCTCTCAGCAAAAGCAAACCCGTTCGCACCGGCCCGAAGGTTGGCCGTAATGACCCGTGCCCCTGCGGCAGCGGCAAGAAGTACAAGCAGTGCTGCGGACGTTGAGCGACATTCCGTAAGTCAGAGAAGGAACTGATATGGCGGACATGGAATACGAAGCAGTCATCGGCCTTGAGACGCACGTCCAGCTCAAGACCAAGTCGAAGATGTGGTGCGGCTGCGCCAACGAGTTTGGCGCCTTGCCGAACTCGAACGTCTGCCCCGTCTGCCTCGGTTTGCCCGGCGTCTTGCCCGTGGCCAACGAGGAGGGCTTGCGTCAGACCGCGCTCGCGGGGCTTCTGCTCAACTGCGAGATCAGCCGTTATGCGAAGTTCGATCGGAAGAATTATTTCTATCCGGACGCGCCGAAGAATTACCAGATCACCCAGTTCGACAAGCCGTCCACGCAGCGAGGCTTCGTGGACTTCGAGTTTCAGGGCGGCATCAGCCGCGTCTGCATCACTCGCGCGCACTTGGAGGAGGACGTTGGCAAGAATTCTCATTTCGACCGCCAGTCGGGCGTGGACTTCAACCGCGCCGGTGTGCCGCTGCTCGAGATTGTTTCCGAGCCCGACATCACCAGCCCGGATATGGCGTATGAGTATCTCAATGCGCTTAAGGAAATTCTCGTGTACGGCGGCATCTCCGACTGCGACATGGAGAAGGGGATGGTGCGCTGCGACGTGAACGTGAGCGTGCGGCTGAAAGGTGTGAAGGAGCTCGGCGCCAAGATCGAGATCAAGAACATGAACAGCTTCTCCGGCGCGCGGCGCGCGTTGGAGTACGAGATTCCGCGCCAGATCGAGGCCGTGAAGCGCGGCGAGAAATTGCGACAAGAGACGCGCCGTTGGGATGACGTGGCGGGCATCACCGAGGTGATGCGATCGAAGGAGCAGGCGCACGACTACCGTTATTTTCCTGAGCCAGATTTGATGCCGTTCGTGCCGGACGACGCGTGGATTGCCGCGGTTCAGAAGCGCGTGGTGGAACTTCCGCTCGCGCGCAAACAGCGTTTCATGCGCGACTATCAATTGCCCGCATCCGACGCGCAGACGTTCGTCTGGGACGTTTCGTTGGGTGGTTATTTCGAGAGCGTCGCTAAAGGGGGGAAGAATCCGAAGGCCGCGGCCAACTGGATCATCAACAATCTCCGGGGCAAGTTGACCGAAAGCGGCGCAACGCTGGCGGATGTGAAGTTCAAGCCCGAGGCTATCAACGAACTCGTCGCGCTCGTCGATTCCGGCAAGATTTCGAGCAAGATTGCGCAGGAGGTTTTCGCCGAGATGTTCGCCAGCGGCGCCGCGCCCGCCTCCATCGTTGAGAAAAAAGGTCTCGCGCAGGTGAGTGACGCCGGCGCTCTCGAGAAGTTCTGCGACGAAATCATCGCGGCGAATCCGAAGAGCGCGGCGGACTTCAAAACCGGCAACGCCAACGCGCTGAACTTCCTCAAAGGGCAGGTGATGAAAGCCAGCAAAGGCAAAGCGAACCCCGCTCTCGTCGGTGAGATTCTCGAGCAGAAGCTCAAGAGCTAAACTCCTGTCCTCAGCCGGATTTTCTTAGCGGCTCTATTCTTCTATTCGTGTCAAAAGCAAACGAGGCGTGACTTGCGTCACGCCTCGTCGCGTTTGAATTGTTTCGTCGCTAGTACGCTTTAGTACTCGCGGTTCTTCTTCACACCCGGCTCGGGGACGGGGTAGAGGCCGTTGGCGTCCGCCTGCAAGGGCGCGGGCGAGTCGAAGGTGAGCTTGTCCGCATCGGGCGCGTATTCGTGAGTGTGGTTGAGCATCTCGTCCAAGGTGACTTCCTGCCCCGTGTGCGCGGCGTAGCGACCCAGCGAGGTCACGAGGCTGGCCATGACGCCGCGGTCCACCTCGTTGTGTGGCTTGTCCTCACGGATGGCCTCGGTGAGCACCTGCCACTCGGTGAAATACGGATCGTCCGCCATCTTGGAGTCGGAGGTCCACAGCTGGGCTTCGCGGGACCGGACCTGACCCTTGAAGGTGCTCGACGGTCCGTTGCAGTCGCCGGAATTGGCCGCGACCGCCATGCCCTTCGTGCCGTGGACGAAGCTGTGATACATGGGCACCGCGCCGGGCATGGTGCGACCGTTCATGTAGAGCTTCGCGCCGTCCTCGAAGGTGTATTCCACCCCATAGGAGTCGAAGTTCTGGTCCACATAGGGCTTGCCGTCCGGGCTGGTGCGGTAGGTGCGGCCGCCGACACCCTGAGCTTTGACGGGCCAGAGCTCTTTTCCGACAGGGCTCTTCATCCAGCAGAGGTGGTCGATGTGGTGGACGTTGAAATCGCTGTAGCCGCCGCCGCTCGCCCACAGGAAGCTGTGGAAGCGCGAGATCTGCCAGAGCAACTCGCTCGGCTTGCCTTCACCAGCGCCGGGATATTTCCCCGAGAAGGCCGATCCCAAAAGCCCCTGCATCCGGTAGCCGCGCATCAGCATCACGTCGCCGATCTCGTTTTCCTGATGGATGCGCTGGTGCAATTGCTGGAGGGATTTCTTGTGGCGGGACATCAGGCCGACGCCGACCTTGAGGTTCTTCGCCTTGGCGAGTTTGTTCAGTTCCAGCATCCGGCGCGAGGTGGGGCCGTCCGCGGTGAGCGGCTTTTCCATGAACACGTTGATGCCCTTCTCGATGGCGTATTTGAAATGCACCCAGCGGAAGGCCAGCGGCGTGGTGAAGATTGCGACGTCGCCCTTCTTCAAGTTGTCCATCGCGCCTTTGTAGGCATCGAAGCCGACATACTTGCGGCCGTTCGGCACATCGACCTGATCTTTGAATTTAGTCTTGAGCGCATTGTGGCTGCCGTTGAGCCTGTGCTCGAAGACGTCGGCCATCGCGACGAGCTTGGGCGGGCCGCTCTGGCTCATCGCGTTGGCCGCCGCGCCGCCGCCGCGCCCACCGCAGCCGACGAGCGCGAACGAGATCTGATCGCTACCGGCCGCAAACACGTGCGGCAACGTGACGCCCGCGAGCGCGGACGCGCCGACGATTTTGGTCGAGTCTTGGAGAAATTGACGCCGAGTGGTGGGTTGAATGGTGTCGCTCATAATTTCATTGTGATAATTCTGCGAACGTCCGACGGAGTCAACTGACAAACTTATTCAAGCGGACCAAAAACGCGCGCGGCGACAAAAAGTGTTTGGCGTGCGGAAAGTTTCCGCCACTATCACGCCATGATTCAGGGGGTTCGTTCAGTCCACTTCATCGGCATCTGCGGCACGGCGATGGCCAGCGCGGCGGCGGCGCTTCAGGATCGCGGCATCCACGTGACCGGTTCCGACCAGAATGTTTATCCGCCGATGTCCACCTTTTTGGCCGAGCGGAGAATCGAAGTGACGTCGCCCTTCGCGGAATCGAATCTCGCGCATCGTCCCGACCTCGTGGTGATTGGCAACGCCATCAGCCGCGGCAATCCCGAATGTGAAGCGGTGCTCGAGCGCAAGCTGCGTTACTGCTCGCTGCCGGAGTTGCTCAAAGAGTTTTTCATCCGCGGCAAACGCTCACTCGTCGTCAGCGGCACGCACGGCAAGACGACGACGACCAGTCTGCTCGCGTGGGTTTTCGAGCACAACGGCCTCAACCCGAGCTTTCTCATCGGCGGCATCCCAGCGAATCTCGGTCAAGGCGCGCGGTTCACCGACGGCGAGTGGTTCATCATCGAAGGCGACGAGTACGACACGGCCTTCTTCGACAAGCGCAGCAAGTTCCTGCACTACCTGCCCGAGGTCGCCATCATCAACAACCTCGAGTTCGATCACGCGGACATCTTCGACAATCTTGGCGCAATCCAGAAATCCTTCTCGCAATTCATCCGCCTCATCCCGCGCAACGGCCTGCTGTTGGCGAACGGCGACGAGACGAATCTGCACGGCATGCTCGACGTGAAGCACTGTCGCGTGCAGCGCTTCGGATTGAGCCAAGGAAACGACGTGCGGGCGGAACGGATCGAGTTGGCGGGAGACCTTTCCAAGTTCTCGATTGGCGGCACTACTTTCACGATTCCGCTCGTCGGCGAACTGAACGTGCGCAACGCGCTCGCCGTGGCCGCGTGCGCGCGGCACTGCGGGTTGGCTGACGCGCAGATTCAGTCCGCGTTCGACACGTTCCGTGGCATCAAGCGCCGGATGGAAGTGCGCGGCGAAGCCAGCGGCGTGACGGTGGTGGACGACTTCGGCCATCACCCGACGGCCATCGCCGAGACGGTGAAGGCGTTGCGCGTGAAGTTCCCCGGCCGCCGTCTCTGGGCCGTTTTTGAGCCGCGTTCGAACACGACTCGCCGGAATGTTTTCCAACACGAACTGGTGAACGCGCTCTCGATGGCGGACTGCATCGTGGTGGCCGCGGTGGCGCGACTCGACCAGATCAAAGCGGAAGAGCGTTTGAATCCCGAGCAGTTGATGCGCGATTTGCAGGCGACAGGAAAACCAGCCGCCTATCTGTCAGACGTGGACGCTATCGTGGCGCACGTGGCGCAGGAACGGCGAGCGGGGGACGTGGTCTGCGTCTTCAGCAACGGCGGCTTCGGCGGTATCCACGACAAGCTGCTAAAAGCCTAGAAGAGCAGTCCAACGCAACCGCTCAGCGATAGCGGTCGATCCATTTCAGACTGAGCGTGTCGGTCTTCTCGGTGAGGAGAGCCTTCGGCAGTTCGATCTCCATTCCGTTGTCGCCATGTTTGCGCACACGCAACTGGAGCGGGCTATTGGCCGGAAGTAATTCGCCTTCGTCTGTTTTCCCTTTGGCGAGATGCCAGCGGCCGGCTTGCTGTTCCGCGTAAGCCGCGCCATTGATTGTGACGGTTCCATTGCCGATGCCGAAGGATTCGAGCACAGGCCGATTGATTCGAAGCGAAACACTCGCGGGCCACACGCCGGAACTTTTCTTCACGGTCGCCCCGCCGATCCCACTCTTCACGGTGATGCTCAACACAAGTTGGTCCGCTGTGGAGACGCTCTCGATCTTGTCATCCGCTCGTCTCAGTTCGATTTTGAATTCGCAGGTCGCCGCATTCGTTGCAGTCACATTAGCAATGGGAACGCCCAAGGCTTTGGCGAGTCGCAGGTGTAGTTCGGCGTAATGTTTGCCGCTGGCTTTGGCGAATTGCTGCCGCGCAGAGACGAGGTCGCCAGCGTTGGCGTGGAGCAACGCGAGTTGGAGATTCACCCATTCGCGATCGGAATCGTCGCGGGCATTTTGCAGCGCACGCGTCCACGCGCGGCGGGCTTCCTCGACGCGAATCGGGCGAATGTCGTGGTAAGTCTCGGCGAGCTCGGCGGCGAGTTGAAATCTCTTCGGATCGAGGTCGAGTGCCTTGCGATAAAACTCGAGCGCGCGATCGAGCACTTGCGCCCGGTCTATCTTGAAATGCTCCGCAGCGGCATCGCGGAACAGAGCGATGGCCGTGGCGAGATTGTGGAGATAGAGCGGTTCGCGCGGCGCGACTTCGGCGGCCTTGATGTAGTTCGCGATCGCTCGCTGCGCCGGCTCGAGTTCCTTAAGCTGGATGGCGAGATTGCCGAAATGAACGCCGAGATTATTCCATGCGACGGCGCTTTTCGGATCCAACTCGAGCGCGATTTCCCACTGGCTGGCCGCCTCTTTGTCGTTGCGCGATTGGCTGAGAAAACTGGCGTAGGCGTTGCGAGCGCGGGTGTGCTCGGGATTTTTCGCGAGGAAGTCTTCGTACGTGGTGCGCACGGGAGTGAGCCGCTGCTGGACGAGTTGGCCAAGAGCGGTGCGTTGCTCGGTGGATTTTTTCAGGTTGGCGAGGTTGTCATGAAACCACTGGTGCACCTCGGTCATCGCGGCGTTGTCTTTGGCGAGAATGGTTTTGAATTCGCGCTCGACGACGGCATCGGCTGGGCTTTGAGCTAGTGCTCGGGGCAGGGGAATCAGCGCGAGGATTGCAAAGATTACGAGGAGGATGAGCCAACGTTTTGACACGCGTGCAGTTTAGCAGCGGCCGGCCCGCGCGCAACGGCGGACTGGCAGCGTGGCGGCTCGACTTTTCCGAGCGCGTGATTACGCTGCGCGGCTATGAGTCTGGAGGATCACGCGGGGGACATTCTGCGCAAGGCGCGGGTGCAGTCGAAAATCTCGCTGGCAGAAACATCGGCCGCAGCAGGTTTGAGCGAAGACGATTACGCGGCGCTCGAAGAAAGCGGGCGGATCGTGAAGCGCACCGATCTTTTCACTGCAGCATCGCTCGTCGGGGTTTCCGGCGGACGGCTGGAGGCGATTGCCAAAGGTTGGGAGCCGGAGCCGGTTTACACCGAGGCTTGGCGTGAATTCCGTATGATCACGACCACGGAAAACTTCAGCGTACATTGTTATCTCGTCTGGGATGAGGTCGCGCGCGAGGCGGCGCTCTTCGATACGGGCTGGGACGCGACGCCCATTTTCAAACACATCGACGAGCACCAGCTCGACTTGAAGCATCTCTTCATCACTCACACGCACGGGGATCATATCGCCTGCATCGGGGCGGTGCGTGCGCGTTTTCCGAAGGCGCGTCTGCATTCCAATTCGAAGAATGCGCCGGTGGATCAGCGCAATCGGGAGAACGACTTCATTCGCCTCGGCAGCCTGCGCATCACGAACCGTCCGACTCCGGGCCATGCGGAGGATGGCGTGACTTACATCGTGAGCAACTGGCCTGAGGACGCGTCGCACGTGGCGTTTGTGGGTGACGCGATCTTCGCCGGTTCGATGGGGAAAGACTTTCACACGCCCGACGAAGCGAAGCGCCACATCCGCGAGCAAATCCTCACGCTGCCGCCGGACACGCTCATTTGCGCGGGCCACGGGCCGATTACGACGGTCAAGCAGGAGCGCGAGCACAACCCGTTCTTCGTCTATTGAAGGGTAGCGGTTCGCGCCGCAGCCAAGTCGCCGCGGCGAAAAACGGGTTGACCCTTGCAAACGCGGTTGTTAAGTTTCGCACCCTTCGCGCCCAGCGCGAGACAACCAGATGCGACACACCATTTCAGTTTTGGTCGAGAACAAGTTCGGCGTGCTCACTCGCGTTGCCGGCCTTTTCAGCGGCCGCGGCTACAATATCGACTCGTTGAATGTCGCTCCGACGCACGACGCGAAGACGTCGCGCATGACGATTGTGACGCGCGGCGACGACGCCACGGTTCAGCAAATCGTGAAGCAACTCAACAAGCTGGTGGACACGATCGAGGTGCTGGATTTCTGCGACGGCGAATACATCGACCGCGAGTTGCTGCTGCTGAAGGTGAGTGTGGACGGCAAGAGCCGCGCCGAGGTGATGCAGATCACCGATATCTTCCGCGCTAAAATCGTGGACGTGCAGCCGAAGAGCTTGACCATCGAGATTACCGGCAGTGAGAGCAAGGTGGAGAAGTTCCTCGAGTTGATGCAGAACTTCGGCGTTCTCGACCTCACCCGCAGTGGTAAGGTTGCTTTGCCGCGCAAATGATTTTGTCCCGAGCCTCGTTTTAATCACTCCACATTTCCCGTAACCCAAACCAACAACACACAATGCCCTGCAAAGTTTACACGGACAAAGACGCCGATTTGAAGGTGTTCAAGAACAAGACGCTCGCCGTGCTCGGCTTCGGCTCGCAAGGCCACGCCCACGCGCTCAACCTCAAGGAGAGCGGTTGCCACGTCATCATCGGCCTTTACGAGGGCAGCAAGTCGATCGCCGTGGCTCGTGAAAAGGGCTTCGAAGTGGTGCCGACCGCCGAGGCGGTGCGTCGCGCGGATGTCATTTTCGTCGCGCTTCCGGACACGAAGCAGGCTGCCGCTTACACGAAGGACATCGAGCCCAATCTCGTCAAGGGCAAGACCCTCCTCTTCAGCCACGGTTTCGCGATTCATTTCAAGACCGTCGTCCCGCCGAAGAACGTGGACGTGATTCTCGTCGCGCCGAAAGGCCCCGGCCATATCGTCCGCCGCCAGTACACCGAAGGTAAAGGCGTGCCGAGCCTCATCGCGATTTACCAAAACACGAGCAAGCAGGCGAAGAAAGTTGCGCTCGCTTGGGCCAAAGGCATCGGCGGCACGCGCGCGGGCGTGATCGAGACCACTTTCAAGGAAGAGACCGAGACCGATCTTTTCGGCGAGCAGACCGTCCTCTGCGGCGGTGCCAGCGCGCTGGTGCAGGCCGGTTTCGAAGTGCTCACCGAGGCGGGTTACTCGCCGGAGATGGCTTACTTCGAGTGCCTGCACGAACTCAAGCTCATCGTGGATTTGATGAACGAGGCCGGTATCGCCGGCATGCGCTTCTCGATTTCCGAGACGGCGAAGTGGGGCGACGTGAGCGTCGGACCGAAAATCATCGATGCTTCGGTGAAGAAGCGGATGAAAATCGCGCTCAAGAACATTCAGTCCGGCAAGTTCGCGCGCGAATGGGTGGCGGAATACAAGGGCGGTTACAAGAAGTACAATGCCCTCCTCAAAAAGGGCGAGCAGCACCCGATCGAGAAGACCGGCGCCCGCCTCCGCAGCCTGATGCCGTGGATGAAGAAGCGCGCCATCACCGGCGTGCAGGCTTCCTACTAACAGCACTACTTTTCACAATGGCGCTCCTTCGGGGGCGCCTTTTTTGTGTAACAAAAAAACACTGGCGCACGTCCACTATGCTGGATACGTTCCATCGTATGACTCGGAGAGCTAAACCATCAGTAATAGTGTGCGGCTGGCTTCTAGCCGCCGCCATCTGTGTCGCTCAGGACAATCCAGAGGTTAAGCCCGAGGTTAAACCTGAAGTCCCCACCGCCGTGCCCGAGGTCAAAATCGAAATTAAGGGTGAACTCAAGCCCGAGACCAAGCCCGAGACCAAGCCGGAAGAGAAACCGGAGGAAGGGGTAAAGAAGCCCGCGATTCCGCTCGTCTCCGTGACGGAGAAAAATCCCTTCCGCCTCCGCCAACCGGTCGCGCCGAGCACCAATGCTGTCGTCGATCGGACTTCGCTCAACCTTCGACTCACCGGGATCACCGCATTTTCCAACGTCAAGAAAGCGCTCATCGTGATGACGGTCCCCGGCACCACGCGCGCCGACAGTTTCATCCTCGCCGAGGGCGAGCAGCAGGGTGTTCTCGAGATTGTGAAGATTGATGAGAACGAAGGCACTGTGCTCGTGAAGAACGCCGGCGAGACGCAGAAGCTGGTGTTCCCATCAGAAACACCCGCGGCCAGCTCGACCAGCACACCGAATCGGACCACTCCTGGATCGGCGCCGTTCGATCCATTCAATCGCTTTCAGAAACGCGACCGTGATAAACCTCGCGAAAAACCAGAGACCGGAAACCCTCTGCGTTCGATTCCGACCCGCGGTGGTACGCCGAGCGTGCCGCAGGCCGGTGTCGTTACGCCCGAACCGCAGCGGTTTGACTTGGTTGCGCAGACGACTGCGATTGACGCGCGAGGAATCGGCACCGTGCGCGAAACACCGCGCGGCCAGATCTCCAGCGTTCCGCCCACCGACCTTCTTCCGGAGCGCAAGTAATCCGCGCGGCTGACGTGGCCGCGGTTCAGAGCTTGGCTTTGAACTCCTTCAACGCGTCGAACATGAACTGGCACGCGAGCGCCGCGAGCAACAAGCCCATGATGCGCGTCGTGATTTTCAACGCAATCGGGCTGAGCCAGCCAGCGCCTTTCGCCGAGAGCCGGAACACCACGTAGCTCGCTGCGAGTACCACGACAATGCTTCCCGCCAGCGCGATTTGCTGGTCGAACGACTTCGCCTCGTTGTGCAGCAGAATGGCCGTCGTGATCGCGCCCGGTCCGGCGAGCATCGGCACCGCCAGCGGCGTGATAGCGATGTCGTCCTTCTCCGCGCCAGCCTCCGTTTCCTCGCTGGTCTCCATCACCGCCGAGCGTTTCGCACGCAACATGTCCAGCGCCACCAGCAACAGCACGATGCTGCCCGCCATCTTGAATGCGGGGATGGTGATGCCGAGAAAGCGGAAGATATATTCGCCGAGAAACGCGAAGCCGAGCAGCACACCTGCCGCCACGAGACACGCCAATCGCGCCATTCGCGCGCGTTCTTTCGGCGTGTCCTGCGGGGTCATCGCCACGAATGCTGGGACTGAAGCGAACGGATCGATGATGACGAACAGCGAACTAATCGCCAGCAGGGTGTATTGCCAGAGCTCGTTCATATTGTGCAAGGCGCGAGAATCGCATCGCGCATCCCGTGGATAATTTTCTTGTCCGCCGGACAAATCGTCGCCAGCACACCACCTAGATTGGCTCGCGCCGCGTCGCCTTCGCCGTGGACGAAATAATACGGACAGAGCCGGACGCGTCCCGGCATCTGCACGACTTTCTCCGTCCCGAAATCAAAGTACTCCGACTCCACGATCTTTGTCTTGTGAAAGCGCTGGAGGACGTACGGCGACTGGCCGAAGCTCGCGATTGCCTTGTCGACTGCAACGCCCCATTCCCCCGACGACAGGTCGTTTCCGACGAACACACCGCGCGCGCCCCACGCTTCCGGCGAGAAACCCGAGACCTTCAGCACTAGCTCTCGATCGCGTTGTGAGAGGGTTTTGAGTTGCCGCCAATCGGTGAGGCTCAACTCCGGAATCGCCGCGTGTGGTGGCAATGGCGCGGGGTCCACGACCCACGTGTACGGCACAAGGCGCAACAGGCGGTTAAGGAAACCCTCTCCCAACTCCTGTCGCCAGTAGTCGCGCAGGTTGCGATTCCAGAGCAGGGCGAGTAGGAGCTTCTCTTCGAAGATCGGCTTGGGCGGCGGCGTGAGCCGGATGCGTTTTTGCGCGGCGAGATTAAAGCTGGCCTTTGAAGCCGGCACGTTTTCCAAATCAAACAACTCGAAGAAACGATAAACCGCGTGGCCATCTTCGAAATTTTCAAACGTGGAGCTTTGGACGTTGAACTTTGAATTCCCCAACTCTTTTGCCAGCCATTCCATTTCGGGACGATAAGTCGCGGCTTCTTCCGAGATGACGATGTGGATGCGCGGTGCGTCGCCGAAGATGCCGGCGAAACCGCGATGCATCCCGTCCGCGCCACCGAGCACAGGAGCAAAGCTTCCGTACGTCTGATTCAGCCAAGCCGTCAGTCCGATACCGCCGGGCACGCTGTCGAGTTCGGTGATGCTCACACCGTTTTCGGTGAGGAGGAGATCGGGGCGAACGATGCGCGGCAGTTCGTTCTTGAATGCGGGATCGCGTTGCATTGCGACGAGGTCGGCCGGTTTACCTTGATCGAGCAGTGTCGCAATCCACGCGGGTTGTTTCCCTTCGACGCTCAGGCGATAAAGACGGTTCACTGCGCGATTGAACTGGAGCAACACACGCCCGAGCGTTTCCAATTCTTTTACCAGTTCCGATCCGAGCGAAAATGGGGCCGTGGCGATGCGCCAGTCGTGTCCATCGAAGAGACCCTCTGCGGGAATGCGCGAGCGAATGGAACCCGCCCGCTCGGCGGTATCCGCATTGGCGATGGATGGCGCGATGCTCATCACGATTCAGTCGCGCACTTGTCCCGAGCCAAACCCGAGCCATTTGTAGGTACAGAGCTCGTCCAAACCCATCGGGCCGCGCGCGCCGATTTTGTCCGTGCTGATGCCGATCTCCGCGCCCATGCCGAACTCACCGCCATCGGTGAAGCGCGTGCTCGCGTTCCAATAAACCGCCGCGCTGTCCACCTCGGCGAGGAACTGCCGCGCCGCCGCCTCGTCGCGTGTCACGATGCTGTCGCTGTGCGCAGAGCCGTAATGGCTGACGTGATCAATCGCCGCCTTCACGCCGTCCACGACGCGCACGTTGAGGATGTAGTCGTTGTATTCGGTGAAGAAATCAGAGTCGGTCGCGGCCTTGACTGGAGATTGAAGAAGGGCACGTGTGGCGTCATCCGCGCGTAGCTCAACATTTTTCTCAATCAGCTTCGCAGCAATGCTCGGAAGAAACTTCGCCGCCACAGCTTTGTCCACGAGCAGTGTCTCCGCTGCATTGCAAACGGCGGGACGCTGAACTTTCGCGTTCATCACGATGTTCTCGGCCATCGCGAGGTCGGCGTCGGCGTGAACGAAAATGTGGCAGACGCCTTTGTAATGTTTGATGACCGGCACTTTGCTGCACTCGGCCACGGCGCGGATGAGGCTCTCGCCGCCGCGCGGCATGCAGAGGTCCACGTATTGCGTGAGCGAGAGCAATGCGGGGATGGCGTCACGGTTGGTGGTGGGTACGACTTGAATGGCGTGCTCGGGAAAGCGGTCGCCGAGCGCGGCGCGACCAGCGGCAACCATCGTCTCGGCGATGACGGTGTTCGAGTTCAACGCCTCTTTGCCGCCGCGCAGAATGGTGGCGTTGCCGGTCTTGAAACAGAGGCTCGCGGCGTCAGCGGTCACGTTCGGGCGCGATTCGTAGATGATAACGACGACGCCGATGGGCGTGGCGATTTTCTGTAAGCGCAGGCCGTTCGGACGCGTGCGTTCGTCGAGTATGCGGCCAACGGGATCGGGTAGTGCGGCGACTTCACGAAGCCCATCCGCCATCGCGGCGACGCGTTTATCATCGAGGTTAAGTCGGTCGAGCATCGCGGAGGAAAGTCCAGTCGCACGGCCAGCTTCCATGTCGATGGCGTTGGCGGCCTTGATAGCGTCGGAGTTTTTCGCAATCGCGTCCGCCATCGCAAGCAGGCAGGCGTTCTTCTCAGCGGTCGCGAGTTGGGCCAGCGCGCGTGAAGCGGCTTTGGCGTCGCGCGCCAGCTGCGTCATTTGCTCGGTCAAAGTCATGCGTAGAAGCTAAGCGAAAAACTCGTGCGAAGGAACAAGGTTTTCATCGAACAGTCCCGTATCAAAATCGCCTCGCGCAGATTTGGACGGCGAGAATTAATCCTTCTCGATCCAGACGAGTGTGCCGCTGGGGAGGAGGTCGAAGAGCGGGATGAGGTCGGCGGCGGCGAGGTGGATGCAGCCGCAGGAGGCGGGACGCCCGAGTTTCGTCTCGTCGCCCGTGCCGTGGATGTAAATGTAGCGGTCGTGTGTGTCCACGTCGCCGCCGCGGTTGAGGCCGGGTTCGAGGCCTTCGAGCCAGAGGATGCGCGTGGTGATGGCGGTCGCGGGATTGCCGGTGATTTCCATGCCCACAGGCCGTCGCGCTTTGAAGACCATGCCGATCGGTTCACCGTCGCCGATTTTCTCGGCGATGCGATGGAGACCGAGCGGGGTCTGATTGGAATCCTTGATCTGACCGATGCCGAAACGAGAAGTGGAGCAGGGTATCGTGCGAAGCAATCGGGGGCCGTCGCCGGCGCTCTCGAACAGCGTGGCTGTCTGCGTGCTTATTCGCACGGCGAACAGATGAGGCGTGAGTGGCACGCCGAGGCGTGCGACGGCGGCGAGGAGTTCGGCGGGGAGCGTGGCTGCGTCCGGCGGCTGCACGCGATCAGGCGCCTTTGGCCAACTTCTTCAGGAGCACCTTCGAATGGCGGCCGCTGGCATCGTACTTTTCGCGACGCGCGGGCGGGAGATCGTTGGGGGTGCCTTCGATGAAGCCGCCTTTGGATTGAAAGTAGGTGAACGCCTGCGTGGAAAGCGTGAGCAGCTCGGCCAAATTCAGCTCGCGAGCTTTGTTCTCGACGAACTGGATGAGCTTGCGGCCGATGCCTTGATTTTCGTGCGTAGCCTTCACATAAAGGCAGGCGAGCTCGCCTTTGTTCGCCTCGGGATAAGTGTGGAGAGCGATGCAAGCGACCGGGTTCTTATCAATCTCAAAAATGTAGTAGTCGGCGAGCTGCTTCTCGATGCTGGCGTGCGTGCGTTTGGCCAGCTCCTCGCTTTCGACGGAGCCTTTGATGAGATGGAGGATGTGGCGAACGTCCTTTTTCAACGCGCGCCGAACGGCCTGATATTCGTTGGCGTAGATGAGTGTGCCGATGCCTTCATTGGAGAAAACTTCGGCGAGCAGACCTTCATCCTCGCAGCCGTTGATAATGTGAACGCGCTGCACACCAGTCTTGCAGGCGGCGATGGCGTGCTGGGCTTTGGAGAGCATCCCGTTCGCAAACAGATTTTTGTTCTCCGACAATTTCTTTTCCAGATCGGCGACGAGCATCTGCCGAATGAGCTGACCCTGCGCGATGAGGCCGTCCTGCGTGGTGATGAAGATGAGCTTCACGGCCTTCAGCGAGTCGGCGAGCGCGGTGGCAACGCCATCAGAATTGACGCGGTAAGTTTTTCCATCGCCATCGAAACCGAGTGGCGGCACGACGGGGATGATGCCTTGCGCCAGAAGCGTCTGGAGCAACTCAGTGTCGACGCGCTCAACTTTGCCGGTGAAGAGATGATCCACGCCGTGAATGATGCCCATCGGATGCGCGATGATGGCGTTCGTGCAGGCGGCGCGAAGGTCGTTCGCGGAGAGGCCCTCGAGAATCTCGTGCGTGAGCCGATTGGCGGCCGTGAGCGCGAGTTTGAGCGTGGCGTCGTTGGTCACGCCGGTGCCCTCGACATCCGAGGCGGTGATCTTCTGTTCCTTCGCGAGCGCGGCGATTTGGCCGGCGGCGCCGTGGACGAGCACGACGCGGATGTTCAGCGAACGGAGCACCGCCACGTCCAAAAGGATGTTGGCGAAGTTCTCGTTCGTAACGACCGCGCCATCGACGCTGATGACGAAGGTCTTTTCGCGGAAGCGCGGGATGTATTGCAGGATGCCCCGCAGGTCGGTCGGTTTCACGTTAGCTCGTTTCGTTCGGCGCCGGAACCTCCGGCGACAGATGCAAGATAAGGAGACGTCCGCCCGCGATTCAACTGAAAACTCTTCACTTGCCGAGCACTGTGCGCAACGCCGCGAGGCAGCGGGTGTTCTCAGCGGCGGTGCCGACGGAGATGCGCAGCCACTCGGGCAGTTGGTAGCCGGCCATCGGACGCGTGATGACGCCGAGCTTTTGAAGTTCGTTGAAGACGCGCTGGCCATCGCCGGTTTTCACGAGAATGAAGTTGGCGTGCGACGGCACAAACTCGAGACCCATCTGCCGGAAGGCGAGGACGAAGTATTCGAGGCCCTGCGCGTTGGTGTGGCGTGTGCGCGCGAGGTGCTCGGCATCGTCCAGCGCAGCAAACGCGGCGGCTTGAGCGAGCGCGTTGACGTTGAACGGTTGGCGCACTTTCTCCAGCGCGGCGATGAATTCGGGATGGCCGATGCCGTAACCGAGGCGCAGGCCAGCGAGTCCGAAGATTTTCGAAAAGGTGCGCATCAGGATGATGTTCGGAAAATCACCACGGCGCACGAGCGGAAGCAGATCTGCCGGATGTTCAAGGAATTCGATGTAGGCCTCATCCATCACGAGCAGGACGTGAGGCGGTACATTGTTGATTAATTCAACCACGGCGGCCTCGGGCGCGAGCGTGCCGGTCGGGTTGTTCGGATTGGCGACAAAGATGATCTTCGTACGCGGTGTGATGGCACGAACCATCGCGCGCAGGTCATGGCCGTAGTCGCGCGCGGGGACGGTGATGACGTCCGCGCTCATCATCCGCGCGACGATGGGGTAGATGGCGAAGCAGTATTGCGAAACAACGATGTTGTCGCCGGGCGCGAGCAGCGCGTGGCCGATGAATTCGATGATCTCGTTCGAGCCATTGCCGAGAACGAGGTGGGTCGGTTCGACGCCAAGTTTTTCGGCGAGCTTTTGCTTGAGGTAAAACGCGTTACCATCGGGATAAAGGTGCGAGGAGTTGATGGCGTGGCGCATCGCTTCGACCGCTTTGGGCGAAGGCCCGAGCGGGTTCTCGTTCGATGCGAGCTTGATGATGCTGGCGGGATCGAGGTGCAACTCGCGGGCGACTTCGGCGATGGGGCGGCCCGGTTGATAGACGGGGAGATTTGCGAGCGCGGGATTGAGGGGGAGCTTCATCAATATTGGATTTTTAAATCGAACTGGAGTGGCGTGCGGTTCCGGCGTTAGAGCGCACTCAGGAGTTTCTTCACGTCCACATGCCGAGCGACGAGGTCGCGGATGATGGAGATTTTCTCCGTGTCATCGGGGCGGGTTTTGACAGTGAGGTCGTGAACTTTGGAGGCGACTTGGTAGCTGTCGTCCTGCGCGAGCAGCACAGGAAACGGGATATTGCGAAGAATCTTGAGCACGTTGGGACTGGGGCGCAGGCCGCCGGTGAGGACGATGCCGGCGAGCGTGTGCTCCTCGTCGAGCATCACGGTGCTTGCGGAAAGGATGAGGTCCTCGCGGTCGCCGGGAGTGATGAGGAGGATGCCGGGCTTGAAGTAACGGCGGGCGTTCTCGACGGTCATCGCGCCGACGACAACCTCGCGGACGAGGTTGTTCAGATGCAGCGAACGATTCAACTCTTCCGCGGCCAACTCCTCTTTGAGTGAAGCGATTGTCGGGTAGGTGAGCAATGGCTGGTATGGCAGCACGCCGAGCAACTCCAGTCCTTTACGTTTCAATCCGCGCCGGACGAAGTCGGCGATGTGGTCGAGCTTCTCCGGCAAAACTTTATTGAGGATGACGCCGATGACTTCAACGCCTTCCTTTTCAAAGAGAGCGTGATTGATGGCGACTTCGTCAATCGGTTTGCCGATGCCGCCCTCCGTGACGATGACGGCTTTGGCACCGAGTATCTTCGCTACGCGGGCGTTCGACATATCGAACACCGAGCCGACGCCGGCGTGGCCTGAGCCTTCGCACAGCACGAAATCCTTTTCCCACGCGACGCGGTCGAAAGCTTTCTGAATTTTGGCGACGAGCGGTGCGCTGTTCGCGGATTCGATGTAATGGCGGGTGAACTCAGGCGAAAGAGCCAGCGGGCTCATCGCATCGAGCGGGCACTTGAGGTCGTACACGCAGTCCATCAGGACGGTGTCCTCGTCCACTTTGTGCGTGGCGATTTCGACGTAACGTTGGCCGACTGGTTTGATGTAGCCGATGCGCGGATGAATTTTGCGCAGCGCAGCGATCAAGCCGAGCGACGTGGTGGTCTTGCCATCGTGCTGACGGGTGGCGGCGATGAAGACACGCGGCGTGGTCGTGTTCATCGTTATTCGCCGGGAAGTTTGATGGTAGCCTCGGGATAAAGCTGATTATACGCGATGGACTGCAGGCCGACGATGGCAGCGACGCCGAGGATGTCGTGCGCAGTGGCGCCGCGCGAGACGTCGGCGGATGGGCGGTCGAGCCCGAGCAGAATCTGCCCGTAGGCATTGGCGCGAGCGAGATGCTGCACGAGCTTGCTGCCGATGTTGCCGGCGTTGAGGTCGGGAAAAACGAGAACATTCGCACGTCCCGCCACGGCACTTTGCGTGACTTTGCGTTGGGCGATTTCGGGAATGAGGGCGGCGTCGAGCTGCAACTCGCCATCGAAGTCGGCTTCGATGCGTTGCGCAGCGGCCTTCTGCTGGGCGAGCGCGGTCGCGGCCTGCACTTTACCAATCGAGGGATGCGAGGGGCTGCCTTTCGTGGAGAAGGAGAGCAACGCGACGCGCGGCTGGAGACCAGTGAGCTGGCGCGCGAGTTGCGCGGTGGCGACGGCGATGTCAGCAAGTTGTTCGGACGTCGGATCGGGGATGACGCCGCAATCGGCCAGGAACAGCGCGCCGTCGTATCCGAAGCGAGTGTCTTCCACTTCCATGATCATGCAGCTCGATGCGGTGATGGCGTGCGGTGCGACTTTGATGATTTGAAAGAACGGTCGCAGCACGCTGCCAGCGGCTTCGTTAGTGCCGGAAATGACGCCGTCGGCCTGATGCATCGCGACCATCATCGCGCCGAAATAATTCGGGCGCGTCATGATTTCGCGGGCGTCCTCGTTGGTGACGCCTTTGAGTCGGCGGAGGAACTTGTAGCGTTCGACGAACCCAGGCAGCTCTTCGCTTTCGGCGGGGTTGATGATGCGCACGCCGCCGAGCGAGACGTTCAATCGTTCAGCCGCTTCTTTTATCTTGGTGCGGTCACCGAGCAAAATTGGCGCGCCGAGGCGCAGCGAGTAGAACTGGCGCGCCGCCTGCAGCACGCGCGGTTCCGTGCCCTCGGGGAACACCACGCGCTTGGGATGGCGCTGGAGCTTCTCGATGATGCCGCTGATGAACCGCACGCACTTTACCTATCCGAGCGAGGAACAAACTGCAACTCGCAAACACGCGCGTGGGACTGTCTGGCGGGCATTTGACACTCGGTCGGTCGAGGCCTAGATTGAATCATCGAGTCTGCCAGAAGGAGCATGACGGAACTTCTCTCAGGAAGTCGCAGCCCAAGAGATAAGAGAGTTGGCATGCTCCCTTTTTCATTTTAGGAGCAACCGTTTTTCTGTCTCCACCCTGCGTTTTCCCTCAACTGATCCAGTGATTGCGGCTCGTTCTTCCGAATTCGCTGATTTCGCCGCTCGCGCGTCGGCTGATGTAGGCGATGATGCCGACCACACTTGCGAACGTGCCGAGCAACGCCAGCGCAACTAGCCAGCTCGTCACTTGGCCGATGGCCAGCGCATCGTAGAAGGAGCTCAACGAATCAATCTTTTGCGGGGAGTGGAGGTGGATTTTCGTGATCCACGCGGCGAGTATGATGATGGTGATGAAGCCGTAGTTTCGTTTGAGCCGCCGGCCGATGGCTTCAAACCGGCTGATTTTAAACGATGGAATCAGCAGATCCTCCGAGACCAGTTTTCGCCAGTCGCCCTCAATCATCCGCTCGTTTCACATCAACATCGGTACGAGAAAGTGTGCTTCCAGCATTCGCACGCGCGCGCGAAAGGCGTCGTAGAATCGGTAGCGCCGCGCTTCGATCCAAAGCATCACGGCGACGATGGCGAGGTTGAAAAAAGAAGATCAGGTGCGGCACCTCGCGCAGGGTGAAGGCGACGGTGAAGATGGTGCTGGTGGTGATGGCCCACGTGGTGGTCGCGTCGAGCCGCTGCCGCCAAATCATGATCCGCCCCAGCTCGCCGCGGTAGAAGTGCGACATCGCCGTGACGTAGTTCTGGTCGCGCATGAGGGTGGAGGCGGACGCATCCGGCGCGGTTGAAGGGTCCATGAATCAAAGTAACCGCGGACGCCGTGTGTGCAAAAAGAAAAGTGGCCGTGTCAGATTGGCGTTGGCGCGGTGAGCGATTTAGCCGCCAACGCTCGCGCCTGTTCCACCAGCGCCAAATCGCGCGCGAGGTCGCCGAAGATTAGATTCGGCAGACCGCTCTGATCGCGTCCGAGCAATTCGCCGGGGCCGCGCAGCATCAGGTCCGCCTCGGCCACCTTGAAGCCGTCGTTCGTTTCGGCCAGCACCTTCAGCCGTTCGCGCGATTCCGGTGTGTCGGCGTTCGAGAGCAGGATGCAGTGCGAGTCGTGCGTGCCGCGGCCGATGCGCCCACGCAGTTGATGAAGTTGTGCCAACCCGAACTGTTCGGCGTTCTCGATGAGCATCACCGTCGCGTTCGCCACATCCACACCTACTTCGATGACCGTGGTGGCGACGAGAACGTGAAGTTCGTTAGCGTGGAACGCCGCCATCACGGATTCCTTCTCCGCCGATTTCATCCGTCCGTGCAACGCGCCAACGCGAAACGGGGCAAGCGCGACGCGGAGCTTCTCCGTCTCCGCCGTCACAGCTTTCACGCCCTCGGCCAATTTCTCGTCGTTCACGCGCGGATAAACGACGTAAGTTTGGCGGCCTTGCGCGAGCTGTTCGCGGATGAACTCGATCACCTTCGGCAACGTGTCGGCTGTGCGGACGTGTGTGCGAAGGCGTCCGCGACCGGCGGGAAGTTGGTCAATCACCGACACATCGAGGTCGCCGTAGAGCGTCAAGCCGAGCGTTCGCGGAATCGGCGTGGCGGTCATCACGAGCAGGTGCGGATAACGGCCTTTGCGCAACAGGCGTTCGCGCTGCGCCACGCCGAACTTGTGCTGCTCGTCGATGATCACCAAGCCGAGGTTTTCCGGCGCGAAGTTTTCTTCCAGCAACGCGTGTGTGCCGATGAAAAGAGCGGGGGAGCGAGAGTGCTTTGAATCGTCGTCGGCCGTTTTTTTAGATCCGCCCGTTTTCCGGCTGCCAGTGAGCAGGTGAACTTCGATGCCGAGCGGTTCCAACCAGTGGCAGAAGGTTTTGAAATGTTGCTCGGCCAAAATCTCCGTCGGATCCATCAACGCGACGGTCCGTCCGCTTTCGATGGCCATCAACGCGGCGCAGGCGGCAACGACGGTTTTGCCCGCGCCCACATCGCCTTGCAGCAGTCGGCGCATCGGATGCCGCGCACCGAGGTCCGCGCGGATTTCTCGGAGCACTTTGGTTTGCGCGTCGGTGAGTTTGAAAGTGAGACGTTCGAGGAACGGGCGCATCAAGTGATTTGTACCGGCACAGGGCAGGGAGGTCGCGCGAGATTCCCATGCGCGGCGACGTTTTTGAATCGCGAGTTGCAACGCGATGAACTCGTCCAACGCGAGCCGCCGTCGCGCAGTTTCGATTTCATCCGCCTGCTCGGGAAAGTGAATCATCCGAAGCGCCTCGGCGCGGGATGGTGAGCCAGAAGGTGCTGGCTGCGGTTCGATCACGTGTGGCGCGAAATCTTTTACCACGCGCGCGAGGAGTCCACGCAGCCAGCGTTGAGGCACACCTTCGGTGAGCGAATAAACCGGCACGATGCGGTTGAGGTGAAGCTGACTTTCGGCATCGTTCACGACCACCTCGGTCTCGGGATGATCCATCGTGCGCGGCCGGAGCGAGAGGGGTTTACCGAAGACGAGCACGTCGTCGCCGACGGCGAAGTAGCGCTCCATGAACGGCAGGTTCCACCAACGGCAATGGAGGCGAGCCGATCCGTCGTCGATGATCAGTTCAAAAACCGACGTGCGCCCGCGCGCGAAACGCTTCACACCCTGCGCGACGATGCGTCCGCGCGTGAGCGACGCTTCGCCTTCTTGCAGTTGGGCGATGGGGCGAAATTGGCTGCGGTCTTCGTGGCGTCGCGGCCGGTGAAGCAGCAGGTCGCCGACGGTGCGGAGCTCGAGTCGCTCGAGTTGCGCCGCGCGTTCAGGACCAACGCCGCGCAAGCGCGCCACTGGCATGGCGAGCGGGTCCGCTGGTATTGGCGCAATCGGCACGGCGAGTTCATAAGAGTAAAAGCGGAAAGTAAAAAGGCAAAAGCGGCATCCAAAACGTGGCATGGGAAGGATGCTGAAGGAATCATCAGCGTGCCGCGGTTCTTGCACTTTGCACTTTGCACTTCGTTGTCCGGCATCCATCTTGTCGTCATGGCGAACGAGGAAGAGGCTCCGATCGATCGGTTGTGGCGCGGCTACAGCAGCGTGTTCAAGGAGTTCGATGACTTGATGTTGGCACGCTGGATGGCGCAGACGCTCGGGCAATTGGAGGGGCGCGCGTGGCGTTTCTCGCATCCGTTGATGGGCGCCTATCGGCTGGCGGCGCAGGTCGCGCACGAGCGTCAGATTTGGCTCAAGCGTCTCGCCTCGCCTCCGCCGGCTTACGCTGCGGCACCTTGTTGTCGCGCGCCGTTGTTGCCGCTGCTCAGTCGCGATTTGCTCGAGTCGGGATTGGTTTGTGTCCATTGCAACGGCACGGCGGTGCCGTTGGATGAAATCGGCGATTCGATGGAGGAGTTGAAAAAATGGGCCGACGCCTACGCGCCGCTGCACGCGGTGGCGCATTGGGATGACCGCCAGCGCAAGCGCGCGCCGAACTACGACCGCGCGTTGGATGACGCGGCGGTGGCGGGGGAACAGTTGCTCGCGCGTCTCGGCGGAGAGCTCGCGCCGCGTCTGCTCGCCTCGTGGCCGGCGGTGGTCTGGGAGGATCAGGATGAATGCCTCGATGTGCGGCCGGAGGACATTCCGTGTTGAGCTGCCGCTGTATTTGCGGTTGGATGGCCCGTGCTGTGAGAAAGAATTGCCTGTGAAAACTCTATTGAAGTGGGCGGTTGGAATCGTTGTCGTGGTGGTGCTGCTGGCCATCGGCGCGTTGCTGGCGCTGGATCCAGTCGCGAAGAAAGCGGCCGAGGTGGGGATCGCCAAGCAGACCGGTCTTGATGCGAAGATCGGTAATCTGGAGATCGGCGTCTTCAGCCCGAAGCTCACGATCGAGAATTTCAAGATCTACAACTCGGCTGCGTTCGGCGGCTCGCCAATGTTTGACCTCACCGAGCTGCACGTGGAATACGACCGCGAGGCGCTCAAGGAGCAGAAGTTGCACTTCAAGATGGTCCGCCTCCATCTGAATGAGGTGTGCATCGTCAAAGGGCTGGATGGCAAATTCAATATCGGCGCTCTCTCCAAGACCAATGCGCCGGGGGCGTCGAAGAAGACTGGGATCGACGTGGGCGGCAAGAAGCACGAGTTCGCCGGCATTGACGTGCTGAATCTTTCGCTCGGCAAGCTGCGCTATGTGGACATGAAGCAACCGGACAATGTGAAGGAGACCTCCTTCGGCACGCAGAACGAGATCATCACCGGCATCAAGAACGAGGAGGATCTGCGGAACAAGATGATCCCTATCCTGCTCAAAGCGCTGCCGGCGCTCAGTCCCGTCGTGTTCGAGTTGCTGATGCAGGGGAATCCGGATTCATCCTCGCCACCGCCGCAGAAATGAGCCGGCTCAGATCTTCACTTTGAATTCCTCGCCCTTCTTCAGCGAGAGGGCGAAGCCGGCGAGCAGCTTCGGGATCTGCTCGAGATCCTTCAGACTCACGACTTCCACCGGAGAGTGCATGTAACGGTTCGGCAGGCTGATGAGGCCGCTGGCGATGCCGCCGCGCGTCCAGAAAATCGCGTCGGTGTCGGTGCCGCTGGTGGCGCTCATCGCTTCGTGCTGGAGGGAAATCTTCAACTTCTTCGCCACTTGCTCGATGCGTGCGATAACCTCGGGATGATTGCAGCCGCCATGGGTGATGGCGGGGCCGTGGCCGATACGAATGTCGCCGTGCATCGCCTTGTTCACCGTGGGGCAATCGGTCGCGTGCGTCACGTCCACCACAAGCGCGACGTCGGGCTTGAGCGAATAGGCAATCTGCCGCGCGCCGAAGAGGCCGACTTCTTCCTGTATGTTCGATACGGCGCAGACCTCGGCCTGCAATTTGCCTTTCTGTTCGGTGAGAAGACGCAACGCCTCGATCACGGCGAACGTGCCAGCGCGGTTGTCAAAGGCCCGCGCGACAACGAGGTCGCCGCGCAATAAATCAAACTCGTTCGCGAGCGTGATCGGGTCACCAATCTGGACGAGCTTGAGCGCCTCTTTCTTGCTGTTCACGCCGATGTCGATGAACAGGTCTTGGATCTCCGGTACCTTGCGCTCTTTTTCCAACTTCGAGAGATGCGGCGCGACATTGCCGACAACGCCCTTCACCGGGCCGTTCCGGGTGTGGATGACTACACGCTGGGCTTTGGTGATGGCTGGATCAACGCCGCCCAACCGGCGCACATAGAGGAATCCGTGGTCGTCGATGTAATTCACCGCCATCGCAATCTCGTCGGCGTGACCGGCGAGCATGATGCGCGGGCCGCCGCCTTTGTTCAGCACGGCCACGCAGTTGCCGTAAGTGTCGGAATAGGTTTCGTCGGCGAACTGCTTGGCGTAATCCAGCCAGACACGCTGGCCGCGGGCTTCGTGGCCGACGGGGCTGGGCGTGTTGACGAGCGTTTGGAGGAACTGGAGTGATTCATCGCGCATTCAATGAAGCTAAGGAAAGCGGTCGTGCGCGTCCACGATGAAAAGAAGTGGGGGGCGGGTCGCCGCGAAGTTGCCATCCCGCGCCCTGTACCCAACGCGCACCTCCTTGGCGCTCGCTGTGGAGACAATCCTTCGAGACCGTGCGTTCCGCTATTGGTGGTCGGCCTGATTTTAGTGTGGGGAGATGCCCCACGTCTTCGTCGTGGGAAAGTCGAGATCACGCGAGATAGAGTGCGTGATTTTCGCGCGCGATGCGTTGTTCCCACGCTTTTTGGTCGAGGGCGCCATGGAGCGGAGCTCCGAATCATTAGTTTCCACGAGGTTTTTTGGCTTGTCATTATTGGCACGTTTCTAGCTAAATGCCGGCCGACGCATCGAGTTGACCATTATTAAAACGACGTTGAATCGATTTGTCCGCCAATCCTGCCGGCGATCGGCTGCTGCCGGTTTCACCCTGATTGAGCTTCTCGTGGTCATCGCCATCATCGGCATCTTGGCGAGCATGCTGTTGCCGGCGCTCGGCAAAGCGAAGCGGAAGGGGTATCAGGCGAGCTGCGCCAACAGCCTTAAACAGATTGCGATCGCCATCCAATCGTCGAACGACGATAACGGTGGAAAGCTTCCCGGCCCGCTGGTTATCGGCTTCAAGGCTTCCGTTAGTTCGTCACTCTCGGACGAGATCGGCTATCATATCGCGCAATACCTAGGGTACCAGAATCCCTCGACCTTGCCGGCGGGTACGACTCTGGAGATCAAGGCCGCGACCTGTATCGGCTTCATACGCACTACCCCGCAGCTGCTTACCGTAGCGGCGCAATACGCGAGTTACTCGTTGAACTGGGGAGTGGGACTCTCGGCCGACGCCGTGTTGCCCCAGAAGCCATTTGGGTATGACGCAAAGCGAGGGCTTCCAGTGCGTCCTCCTTACAACATGGATGACATTCCTAACCCCGCGGCGACTTGGTCTGTAACCGACGTGGATAAGCAGTTACTGCAATGCCCGAATTGGTCATGGTATCCGAACCTGCCGACCCTCCCCTCCCACGGCAAAATCTACAACCGTCTCTTCTTT
>CAMASG010000021.1 GCA_945860945.1 Akkermansia muciniphila | reverse complement strand
CCCTTCGATGCGGATTCGGATCACCGATGGCTGGCTGGCCTGCGTCAGAGCCAGCAGCGTGTGGAAGTCGGCGTCCAAGGTCACGATGATGCGGGCCTCTTTCGCTGCCCGCTGGATAATCTCAACATCCTCCGCCTCGGCGAGGCCCGATTCTCCTGTGTGGACCGTATCCAGACCCGCCTGTCGCAGCAGGGCGGCGGCTGAACGCGGTGTTCCCTGATCCAGCAGCAGTTTCATCACGCCGGCACCAGCTCGATTACCTTGTCATCCAAGTTGGCCGCCGCGTAGGCGAGCGCCTCGCGGATGTCCTCCGCTTCCAGTTCGGGAAATTCTCGCTGCAACTCCTGACGGTCAGGATACAGCGCCACCGCTTCAACCACGCGCCGCACCGTAAGCCGAAGCTGGCGAATGCAAGGTTGGCCGTTCATCCGTTTGGGATCGGAAGTGATGCGTTTGAAATTCATGGCAGCAAACTAGCAGGAAACATCGCTGGGACAAGAGCGAAGGCGGTGACCTCAAGGCGGTGTGGGGGGATTGAGTTCCCCGCGAAACGGAGCGCGCTCCTGCCTCACGCAGCAAGGCGACTGCTGGACGTGATGGCGAAGTAGGCAGGCGGCACGCACTGGCCTACGGGCTAGGGTAGGGCCGTCGCTGCGCGCGGCCTCGTTCCTCTGGAGGAAGGCGGAGCAGCCTTGGCGTAGCAAGACCCTCCCGGGTCACGGCGGCGGCGCGAAGAAGACCACCTGCCACCGACTCACTTCCGCTCTGGGTTGGGCGCATCGGCCAGCACGCCGCGCTGCAAGGCCAACGCCAACGCCAGATGCAGTGCAAACGCCCCGGCCGTGAGTTGCGCGACTCGCTTGGGTCAGCACTCGTAGAGCGCTTGGAGGAGGCGCGAAATAAGGGCTTCAAGCGCACTCCCGCACGAATCAATATGCGATGATCAACTTGAAATCGCCGATCCAAATCTCAGGCCGCCCAACTAGATTAAATTGTTCTTGGGTGATTTCAATATAGTAAACCGAGTCTTTTTTAACGATATGCTCTATGCTGTATTGCTTTATTTGATCATACGGGCCAGTAGGAGCAACCGCAACATCATCCACAGTCACCTCCCCTCCAGGAGCTCCTAGATTGGAAAATCTATGGGTGACTAATACGCTAACTCCATCCGCATCGGCCTTATGAATAGAAATCCTAAGACGCCCACCACTCGCAGGAAGCGCAGCTGTAATTACGTCGCGAACAGATAAACTCTTTATTGTGCATGGGAATGCTGGAAAGCGAATAAGTCCTCGATGCCGAGAACTGCTGTTTCCAGTTGGAACTCCGCCAGCATCATCGAATCGGCTGACAACTTCATCTTCCAATTGCTGTCCACTTGCTCTTGTGCTTACGTAGAAATGCGTGTTTGTGACAAACCGGGTCACCGAATTCGTTATCAGCGATCCGTCTCCAATGAACTTTCCATTAAACACGTTGTTTCCGGTAAAATTGTTATCGGTCGAGAATGTCTGAATGCGATAGGGACTTGGCTGCCCAATTATTACCTGTGGATTAACATATCCGCTACCTGGGCTGGAGACGGTTATTCCGATCAGTTTTGAATTTGAAATGATTGGATTGAGCACAGCTCCAGAGCCAGCCGGGTCAGTGATGGTGATGGTCGGTTGGGTCGTGTAGCCATTGCCCTGACCTGTGACAGTTACCCCCGTGATAAACCCTGCGGTTACAATCGCGGCGGCAGTCGCCTGAGTCGCAGTGTCTGGCACATCCAGACGAGCAAGGTTGCTGAGTGTCTGGGCATCGGCCACGCCTGCTGCACCCTGTGGTCCCGTCAGACCAACCGGGCCTTGAATGCCCTGCGGGCCTTGAGACCCCGCAGCTCCGGCGAGCCCGGTCACGCCCTGCAGACCTTGCGGCCCGGCGGGGCCGGCAGTTCCGGCGTCACCTTTTTGGGAAAGCAGAGTCCAATCTGCACCTTCGATCGGTGTGATGTTGCTGTTGCCGCGCTTGGCCAGCCAAGCCGAACCACCGGAGGCTACTGCATCATCGAGCACGTAGCTGGTGGCCGGGTTCCAAGCTCCCCGGAACACCAAGCCTTTGGGCCCCTGCGGCCCCACGACGCCGGCCGGCCCGGCAGCCCCGGTCAAGCCCAGCAAACCCTGTGAGCCTTGCGGGCCGGTGGCACCCGCCGGGCCGAGGGTTCCCTGCGGACCTTGTGGGCCGGGACTGCCGTTCAGGGCATAGAGCGCGTAAGGCACCGCGCCCAAGGCTTGGCGCGGCAGAAGCGGTGAGAAGGCGGCCACACTGCCGTTCGTCCGGACCTCTACTTGAACCCAGCGGGCTCCGCCGGCAAAGGCGTTCGCGCCGAAATCCACCTGCGCGGTGAAATAGCCATTGGTGACCACCACATTGGGGGCGGCAAAGGACAAAGCTACTTCACTGCCGTTGGCGGCGGCATCAAACAGCCTGAAGACGAAGTCGTAGTTGCCGGAGGCCGGACGACCGGAATCGCCCAACTGGCCTTGGAAGGTGAGGCTGGCCGATTGGGCGAGGACGGAACAGGTGCCGACGAGGGCGGTGAAAAAGAGGACGAGTGATTTCATAGTGCGATGCTGGCTCAGGGTTTAACGAGACGATAAAAGACGGCGGAGGAGGTGTTGGTCGCGGGGTTCAGGGCGTGGCGGCGCAGGCCGTCCAAGCCCAGCTCAATGCTGGAAGCGGGCGACCAGCCCCCCGGCTGGAGGGTGAGGTTTTTCTGGAGGATGAATCCCTGCATGCCCGGCCCTTCCTGCCAATCGATACGGGTCGAACTGCCCCGGCCGGTGAGCAGGAGCCGGGGCGCGTGCGTTTGCTGCATGAGGATGACATTGAGCGAGAGGCTCGCGAGGGTGAGGTTGCCACCGGTGGCGCGAGTATCAGCCCATCCCAGTCTTGGCTGCACGATGCTGAACTGTCCGGTGGCATTCGTCATGGCCTGGCCCGCCAAGGGCTGGGCGGAGAAGCTGGTGAGAACAAAGTCCGCCGCCCTCGCTGGGAGGAGGCTGGAGAATACGGCGCTCAAGCTCACCAGCGCACTTCCTGCCAAGGCGAGGCCGGGGCGTGGCCCACGCGGCGCTCGTGGTGGCATGTGGCCGTTTGGATTCGCGTTTTGGAATGTCATGGTTGGGGGGCTTTGCTGGTTGAGAGTGTCTGTCCGGTTATTGATTTCACGGTGCTGTCCGGTTTTGATCGCACCACGACAGCATCTTTCCGGGCAACCGAACCCGAGGTGGCAGGCCCGCCAGGCCCGTTCCCGCCGGACCGAACCGAGCCGCTCGAACCGACAGCGCCCCTCCGGCGAAGGAGCAAGGGTCGGACGGGACGGTGGGTAGGGACGCGCTGTTCGCGTCCTCGGAAATCTGAATGGAGGGACGAGGCCGACCGCAGGTCAGCCCTACCGGGGAAGAGAGCTCCGGCGTCCGCGCGGAAAGGCGGAAAGGCGGAAAGGCGGAAAGGCGGAAAGGCGGGAAATTTTTCGAACCGGGGACATCAATTTATTGATAACGACAAAGGAGATGCACCGGGTCAATACTTATTCCGGGGTTTTTGAAATCGGCGGTGCATTTCTTGACGGCCAGCGGGTGTAGCAGCGTCGAACACGGCAGATTTTTTATGCGTCGCGACTTCCTGAAACTCTGCGGTCTTGCCGGGCTTGGCTTCGCTTGCCCCGGCGGCTTCACCTCGCTCTTGCGCGCGGCGGTGAAGGAGGAGCCGCCTTACGAGGGGCCGTTTTACATCGTCTTCAACGCCTCGGGCGGCTGGGACACGACCTACTTGATGGACCCCAAGGGCATCAACGAAATGAACCGCCTCTACAAGGAGGGCGACATCCTCACGAAGGGCGCGCACAAGTTCGCGCCGACGGCCAAGCATAAGTCCGGCGGCATGAGCAACGAGGAGTTCTACGGGGAGTTCGGCAGCGAGTTGCTCACGTTCAACGGCCTCGATTACTCGGTGAACAATCACTCGCCCGGCGCGCGCTACATGGCCACGGGCAAACTCGACAGCCTCGCGTATCCGACCTTCGCCGCGCTCGCCGCCGCCGCGAAGGGACCGACTTGCCCGCTGTCGTTCCTCACGTTCGGCAACTACTCGGCCACGGGCAATGTCGTCGCGATGTCCCGCGTGCCTTACCTGCCGTCGCTCCAGAAAATCGCGAACGCGGACCACATCGAGGGCAACATCCGCTCGCCGTATCATGAGGACTTCGCGCTCACGCGCATCGAGCAGGCGCTGGCGGAACAGCGCGAGCTGCGGAGCGCGCTGCCCTTGCTGCCGCGCCAGGAGCGCGCGGAGTCCATGCTCTACGCGGCACAGGTGAACTCGAAGACGATGGCACGCGTGACGCCGCACATTCCCACGAACGTGCCGAAGGAACGCCTCGCGCAGCAGGCGGAGATTGCGCTGGCGTCGTTCAAGGCGGGCGTGTGCGTTTCGGCGAACTTGAGCATCGGCCAGTTCGACAGCCATCAGAACAACGACGTGGACCAGATGAAGCTCATCCCGGAGTTTCTCGCCGGCATCGCCTACGTCATCCGCCGCGCCGAGGCGCTGAAGATTCGCGACAAGCTTGTCATCGTCATCCAGAGCGAGATGGGCCGCACGCCGACCTATAACAAAGGCAACGGCAAAGACCACTGGTCCATCGGCTCCATCATGTTCCTCGGCCCCGGCATCAAGGGCAACCGCGTCCTCGGCGCGACGGACGAGAAGCAGTTCGGCGTCGCGCTGAACCCGCAGTCGCTCGCACTCGACAAGGACAAAGGCATCAAGATCCGCCCCGAGCACATCCACGAGGCGTTGCGCGAATACGCGGGCATCGCCGACCACGCGCACGCGAAGAAGTTCCCGCTGGGCTTGACGGAGAAGGAGAAGCTGAAGGGTCTGTGGGGTTGAAGATTTGCCGCAGCCGATTGAACTGCGAGGGACTCTCGCTCAACTCCGCCCCAACAGTTCTTCGACGGTGAGTCCGATGTCCCGAGCAATCTGCCGGAGCAATGGCGGGGCGATATCACCGCCTTTGTGGAGCGGCACCGTCTTCCCCCCGTCCGTCGGGATGCCGATACTGGACGTGCGACCCGCGCTGCCGTACCGGCACAAAGCCCAGTCGCTCCAACAAACGCCAGACCTCCGCGGGCTTGAGGAGGGGAATCGCGCCCATGCTCAAGACACGGCGACACTTTGCGTGCCGATGAACTCGGATTCCAAGGTGGGCTCGCCATCTTCCAGCAACATCGCAATGACCTCGCGGAGGTTGGCGTTCAGTTCATCAAGCGACTCCGCCTGCGTGTGCGCACCAGGAAAGCCCGGGACGTGACCGACGAGCAGGCCGGTAACGGAGTCACGCTCCACGACCGCGGTGAAATTCTTCATGTCATTACTATCCATAGGCCCGCAACTCCCGTTAATCCCTCCACCTTAAAGCCGCACTTCGTACACACGAGAAATCGCCCCTCCACCGCGTCCATTTTCAGTTACTCAAGAACGCGACGCGGGCAGAAAAAGGCCCGCCCCACACGCGCATGGGACGGGCTTGACTTGCTGGACTGTTTATTAAAGGGCTTGGCCGAGGTCGACTCGCCACGCGCGGAGGCGCGCGCCATCGTTTTCCTTGTCAGAAGCGTCAGGAAATAACCTTCCGTAACAGTGTGTCCCCTGCTAGAAAAAGGCTGCTCATGAAGCTCTGTGTGGTCAGTTGGTTTGCCGTGTTGCTGACGGCGAAGGTCTCCTTCGCCGCGCCGGAAAAGTCCGCGCCCGATTCCGCCGCGCTCTTCGAGAAAACCGTCCGTCCGATCCTCGCCGAGAATTGCTTCAAGTGTCATAGTCACGCGGAGAATAAGTTCAAGGGCGGCCTCGCGCTCGATTCGCCCGCCTCAATTCTAAAAGGTGGCGAGACCGGTCCCGCCATCGTCCCCAGCCAACCGGAGAAGAGTCTGCTGCTGCAAGCGGTGCGCCAGTCGGGCGAGCTGAAAATGCCGCCGAAAGGCCAACTCACAAGCGCGCAGGTCGCCGCCATCGAGCAATGGATCAAAGCTGGCGCGCCGATGCCGGCGACGGTCTCGAGCGTTCCCAACGGACACGCCAAACGCACGGGCAAGATCACGGATGAAGATCGCGCGTGGTGGGCTTTCCAGCCGATCCGCAAAACGGCTCCGGCGAAACTTGCGGACGATGCGTGGTCGCGAAACGAGATTGATCGTTTCATTCTCGCTCGAATCCGGAAGGAGAACCTGAAGCCGTCAACGGAGGCCGCGCGTGTCGCCTTGATCCGCCGACTTTCCTTCGATCTCGTGGGCTTGCCGCCGTCACCGGCCGAGGTGGAGACGTTCGTGAAGGATCGCTCCGCCGACGCTTACGAAACGCTCGTGGACCGTCTGCTCGCCAGTCCGCGATACGGCGAGCGTTGGGCGCGGCACTGGCTCGACCTCGTGCGCTACGCCGATTCCGATGGCTATCGCATTGATGATTTCCGTCCGAACGCCTGGCGTTATCGCGATTACGTCATCCAATCGTTCAACGACGACAAGCCGTACGACCGGTTCGTGCAGGAGCAACTCGCGGGCGACGAACTCTTTCCCGGCGATCCCGCCGCGCTCACCGCCACCGGTTATCTGCGGCACTGGATTTACGAATACAATCTGCGCGACGTGCGCGGCCAGTGGACGACCATTCTCAACGACATCACGGACACGACGGCGGATGTCTTCCTCGGACTGGGCCTTCAATGCGCCCGCTGTCACGACCACAAGTTCGATCCGATTCTCCAAAAAGATTACTTCCGGCTGCAGGCTTTCTTGGCGCCCATCCTGCCGCGCGAGGATCTCGTGGCTGCGACGGAAACGGAGAAGCGCACACACGCCGCGAAGCGCGCCGAATGGGAGAAGAAGACCGCGAGCTTGCGCGCGGAGATCGAATCCATCGAAACGAAATATCGCAACGCGGCGACGAAGGACGCGATCGAGAAGTTCCCCGAGGACATTCAGGCGATGATTCTCAAACCCGTTTCCGAGCGCACGGCGCTGGAGCATCAGCTCGCCGAGCTCGCGTATCGGCAGGTCTATTACGAATACGACCGGCTCGAACGCAAGTTGAAGGGTGAAGACAAAGAGAAGGTGATCGCGCTGCGCAAGCAGCTCGCCACGCATGACGCGCTGCGGCCCGCGCCGTTGCCCACGGTGCTCGCTGTGAGCGACGCGAGCCGCATTGCGCCGCCGGTGTTCATCCCGAAAAAGAACGGCGAACCGATTGCGCCCGGTTTCCCGACCATTCTCGACGACAAGCCCGCCGTCATCCCGCCGCTGCCCGCGAACCTCGATTCCACCGGCCGCCGCGCGGCGCTGGCGAAATGGCTCACGCGGCCGGACAATCCGCTCACCGCGCGGGTGATTGTCAATCGCCTCTGGCAGCAGCATTTCGGCCGCGGCCTCGCCGCGAACGCGAGTGACTTCGGTAAGCTCGGCGAAGCGCCCACGCATCCCGAGTTGCTCGATTGGCTCGCGGGCGGGTTCATCGAGAACGGCTGGAGCTTCAAGAAACTGCACCGGCTCATCGTCACCAGCGCCACATATCGCCAGACGGCGACGGCCACGCGCGACGCGAAAGATCCCGAGAACAAGTTCTACGCGCGCGGCACCACGCGTCGGCTCGATGCCGAGCAGATTCGCGATGCGGTCTTCACCATCACCAGCGAGCTGAACCTGAAAACCGGTGGACCGGCGGTGAACGCCAGCGACCCGCACCGCGCCATCTACACCAAGATGCTGCGCAACACGCGCGACCCCCTGCTCGATGTGTTCGATGCGCCGCTCTGGTTCCAGAGCGCGGCGTCGCGCGACACGACGACTACGCCGGTGCAATCGCTGATGCTCATCAACAGCCAGTTCATGCTGCAACGCGCGAAGGCCTTTGCCAATCGCGTCTCGAAGGATTGCGGTCCGAACGCAAGCGAGGAGAAGCTCGTAAGCCACGCGTACGAGCTCGCCTTCGGCCGCGCGCCGACCGCAGCGCAGCGGGATTTCGCCGTGAAGTTCCTCGCCGCGCAACCCGCGCGCATCAGCCCCGCACTCGCCAGTTCCGCGCAGGCGGCGTTCCTGCACGACAAGCTCCCGTACCGCGATGGACAAGCCGCCGTGATCGCGCCCGATGGTCCGCAGCGGCGCTTCGCCGTGCCGCACGCGGCGGCATTGCCGGGCGCGGAGGATTTCACCATCGAAGCTTTCGTGCTGCTCCGCTCGGTGCACGATACCGCCGCGATCCGCACTGTGGCGGGAAAATGGAGCGGCGACAATCGCGAGCCGGGCTGGGCCTTCGGCATCACCGGCAAGCAATCGCGGCGGAAGCCGCAGACGCTCGTGCTGCAGTTCGCTGGCAAAAAAGCCAATGACGTGTTCGGCGAGGAAGCGGTCTTCTCCGACCAGCACATCCAGTTGAACAAGCCGTATTATCTCGCCGCCGCCGTGAAGCTGGCGCGCGCCGGTCAGCCGGGCGAAGTGGCTTTCTACGTGAAGGACCTTTCGAACGACGACGAGCCGCTGCTCGTGGCGAAGGTGGCGCACCAGCTCGCCGGTGGCTTCGCCAACACGCAGCCGTTCACCATCGGCACGCGCGGCAGCAAGGGTAGCTATTTCGACGGGCTGATGGACGACGTGCGGCTCTCGCGCGGCGCGCTCGATGTGGCGCAGCTTCTCTTCACGAACGAAGGCGTGAACAAAGCGACCGTCGGCTACTGGCAATTCGAGGCGAAGCCCGATGTGCTGGGCGACAGCAGCGGCCACGGGCTGGATATTCAAGCGGGCGCGCCCGCAGCGGAGACCAGCGTGGACACGCGCCGCGCCGCGCTGGCCGATCTTTGCCACGCGCTGTTGAACACGAATGAGTTTCTCTACGTAGAATAGGAAGACTATGAGCGACCAACCCAAATCTTTCTGGACCAAAGCCCGCTGGACGGTGTTTGAGAACCCGCGCGTGAAAGCTTGGCTGCTCGCTCTGGCGCCGCTCGCGATTTTCCTGATCATCGCCTTCACCGCGCCGGGCAAGATGCGAGATCTCGATCTGACATCCGAGCAGCGGACCATTGCTTGGCTTCTCATCGCCGCCCTGCTACTCACGCTGATGGCGTGGATGGCTCTGATTTTTGCCGCGGCGCGCCTGATGAAATCCCGCATGATCACATTCACGCACGTGCTGAGCGGTGTGGTGTTTTACGGCGGTATCTGGGCGCTGACACGGCCCAATTTCGACCCCACGCAGTTGATCAGCGCGGTGATGCTCCTCGTCGCCGTCACCACGCTCATCAATATTTTCGGACTGGCTTTGATCCTCTGGCAGAATCTCCAGCAGAAGCTGGCGCGGGCGACCGCCGAAAGTCAGACGCCGAAGCAGGAAAACTGAACGCCGCATGCTCGATCCGCGCTGTCATCGTTTTGAATTCGCCCGCTCGCGTCGCGAGTTTCTGCTGCGTGGCGGCGCCGGTTTCGGCGCGCTCGCACTCTCGCATCTGCTCCAGCAGGACGCATCCGCCGCGCCCGCTGGAAAAGTCATTTCGCCGCTGGCAGTGCGCAAGCCGCACTTCGCACCGCGCGCGAAGAACGTCATCTTTCTCTTCATGGAAGGCGGCCCGAGCCACCTGGATCTATTCGATCCGAAGCCGGCCTTGAAGAAACTCGCGGGCAAACCGATCCCGCCGAGCTTTGGCAAAGTCATCACCGCGATGGGCGAGTTCAATTCGCCAATCCTCGCCGACAAACGCGAGTGGAAACAGCACGGCCAAAGCGGCACGTGGGTTTCCGATTGGCTGCCGCACACCGCGCAGCTCGTGGACGAACTCGCTGTCATCCGTTCCTGCTGGGCCGACGGCATCAATCATTCCGCCGGCGTTTGCCAGATGAACACCGGCTCAATCCTCGGCGGCCGGCCGAGTCTCGGCGCGTGGACCAGCTACGGTCTCGGCACGGAGAATACCGATCTGCCGGCGTTTGTGGTGATGCAGGACAATCAATCCAGCGTCGTGAACGGCCCGCGCAACTGGGGCGCTGGTTTCATGCCCGCGCTTTATCAAGGCATTCGGTTGCAAGGCGGCAACGAGCCGATCCCGAATCTCCGCACGCCCGAAGGCGTGACCGAGGCGCAGCAGCGCGGCAAGCTCGATTTCCTCGATCAGCTTAACCGCGATTTCGCGGCTGCGCATCCCGAGCAGAGTGAACTTGAAGCGCGCATCGCCAGTTACGAGCTCGCCTTCCGCATGCAAGCCGCCGCGCCCGAGGCCGTGGATCTTTCGAAGGAAACTGAGGCGACGAAGAAACTTTACGGCCTCGACCAAAAGGAGACGTCCACCGTCGGCCGCCTCTGCCTGCTCTCGCGACGCATGGTCGAGCGCGGCGTGCGTTTCGTTCAGATCTATCACGGCGCGGGCAGCAAATGGGACGCGCACGCGAATATCGAGAAGAACCATACCGAGCTTTGTCGCGCGATGGATCTCCCCGTGGCCGGTCTGCTGCGCGATCTGAAATCACGCGGTCTGCTGAAGGACACACTCGTCGTCTGGGGCGGCGAATTCGGCCGCACGCCGATGAGCGAGAAAGGCGACGGCCGCGATCACAACCCGACCGGCTTCACGATGTGGATGGCTGGCGGCGGCGTGAAAGGCGGCCAAGTGATTGGCGAGACGGACGACGTGGGTCTCCACGCCGTGAAGGACCGCCTCCACGTGCACGATTTGCACGCGACGATTCTCTGGCTGCTCGGCCTCGACAACATGGGCCTCGTGTACAAATACAAAGGCCGACCCGAGCGCCCCACGCTTAACGAAGGCGAGCCGTACAAGAAGATTGCCGGCTGAAGCGCGCCGCGCTCGCGTTCAGCTCTGCGGCTTTTTAGGATCGAGGAAAACGATTTTCACGCCAGCTGGCTTGGATTGCGGATTCAAGCTGTCCACGAGGTTGGAACCCTTCACCGCAGTCGAAACAGTTTTTGCGCCGGCGGCACTTGTCGCACCAGTCGCATTCGCGGGATCGAGCGCGGAACGAAGCGCGCCTTCCACCAACTGCGCGCAGTGAATCTTCATCGGCGGCAGCGGGCCGAGCTCGCCGGCCAGCGCCTCGGTCTTGAGTGCGAGCGCTTCCTCGACCGTCTTCCCCCGAATCAACTCGGTGGCGAGGCTCGCCACGGCGATGGCCGTCTCGCAGCCGAAGGATTGGAACGTCGCGCGATCAATCACCTTGCGGCCGTTCTGCTCCTTGAACTTCACCCACATCCGCAGCATCTCGCCGCAGTCGGAATTGCCCACTGTGCCGATCGCGTCGGCGTCGGGCATCTCGCCGAGGTTCTTCGGATCGCGCAACGCCTCGGTGATTTTCTTCTGCAAATCAGGGTCCATAAAAACTGCTTTCAACCGACTTCACTCCATCGCCACAACGCGTCACGCCAGACGGTAACGCGGAATCGCCTCGTCCACTTCCTGCGACCACGCGTCCATCCCGCCGCGCAGACAGCGGACATTGGTGAGGCCGTGTCCGAGAAAATACGCGGCGGCGTCGAGCGACTGCTTGCCCTGATGATCCACGATGACGAACAGCTCGTCCTTCGGCCAGCGGCCCATGATCTCTTGCATCAACGGCTGCGAAACGAGAATCGCACCTTCGATACGCGCGGCGTCGTGCTCCTCGCGCGAACGGACGTCGAGCAATCGGAGCGCTGGGTTCTGATGGCGCTGCGCTGCGAGTTCCTTCGGCTCGATGAGAATCTGTTTGTCCTGCTCGTGACTGGACTGGATGTGCGCCAGCACCTCGGCGACGGGCAAGTTGCCGTTGCGTTCGCAGACCTGCGCGAGCGTTTCCTCCTGCTGGAAACCACAGCTCGAGCAGCCGCCAATGTGGTATTTTCGGAAGATCGCCCGCTGCGCGCCGGGATAGGCGGCCAGCAGATCGGCCATCACGCTCTCGGATGAAATCGTCCCAGTCAAAATCACGCCTTCATATAACCACGGATGGACACTGGGGGACACGGTTTTCTCAAAACAACCGGAAGCTGCGGCGTGGGCCTGCGGGTTCGCTGCCGGTGGATCGGCTCCGCTGTTGCGAAGGTAGAAGCTTGCGCGGGCGGCGGCTTGGATAGATTGTGCGCGCGGTCGTTGACTGGCTTGAAAAGAACCGTCGCTTGCAATCATCGCTCACACTCCGCCCCATCGGCTTCATCGCCACGCATAAGCGGGTGAAGTTTCAAGCCCTGCACCAGCCTGCGGAAGCGCAGTCGGAGCGCAACGTGCTCGAGCTGCTGCCGGAGCTGGGCTATCAGCAGGCGTTGCGGGATCTCGCCGGCTTTTCCCGCGTCTGGCTCCTCTGGTGGTTCCATCGCAATACCTCGTGGCGACCGCTCGTACTGCCGCCGCGCGGACCGGCGCAACGACGAGGGGTCTTTGCCACGCGCTCGCCGCACCGTCCCAATCCACTCGGCCTCACCTCGGTGCAACTGCTCGGGATCGAGGGCCGCCGGCTTTTGCTCGGTCCGTGTGATCTGGTGGATGGCACGCCCATCTTCGACATCAAACCGTACATCGCCGCTTACGATGCCTTTCCCGAGGCAGCCGGCGGCTGGACGGAGGAGGTCGATGCCTCGCTGATTGGACCCCCGAAGTTCACGGTGCAGTTCGCTGCGTTGGCCACGACGCAGGCGGAGTGGTTGTTGGCAAACTGGGAAATTGAATTCCGTCCGCGCCTGATTGAACTACTGGCCATTGATCCATCGCCTCACCGTACCCGTCGCATCCGCCGCCACGGCGCCGCGATGTTCAGCATTGGCTGCGGTGGATGGCGCGCGATCTTTTCGGTTACCGGCGAAACGGTGGATGTGCTCGCGCTGGAACCGGGCTACCCGCTGCGCTTCTTGAACAATCCCGATTACAAAGACCTGCCGGATTGCGAGGCGCAACTCGCCTGCTGGGAGCGTTGGCCGGAGGAGTTGCGCTGAGTCTTCCGAGGGCTGGAGCGCAGCGGCAGAGCGCCGTTCAGGCTCCGAAAAACTTCTGGATGTCGCACAGCACTTCGAGGAAAAAATCCACCTCGGCGCGCGTGTTGTAGAAGTAGAAGCTGGCGCGAGCGGTGGATTCGACGCCGAGCTTGCGCATGAGCGGCTGGTTGCAGTGATGCCCGCCTCGCAACGCGATGCCACGCTGATCGGCCACGGTCACGAGATCGTGCGCGTGCACGTCCTTCAGCAGAAAACTCACGAGGCCGGCGCGTCCCGTCTTTGGCCCGAAGAGCCGGACATTCTTAAACTCCGCCAACCGTTCGTAGGCGTACTGCGCGAGGGCCTGATCGTGCGCGAAGATTTTGTCGCGGCCGGCAGCATCGAGATAATCCATCGCCGCGTGCAGACCAATCGCGCCGGAGATATCCGGCGTGCCAGCCTCGAAGCGGTGCGCGGCCTGCTTGTAAGTGGTCTTGTGGAAATCCACCGTCACAATCATCTCGCCACCGCCTTGGTAAGGCGGCATCTCAGCGAGTCGCTCGGCGCGGGCGTACAGCACGCCGATGCCGGTCGGTCCGCAAATCTTGTGACCGGAGAAAGCGAGGAAATCGCAGCCGATCGCCTGCACGTCCACGAGCGAATGACCGGCGCTCTGTGCGGCATCGACGAGCGTGACGATGCCAAGCTTGCGGGCGCGCTCGCACAACTCAGCCACTGGATTCACCGTGCCGAGCGTGTTGGAAATCTGCGTCATCGCGAGAAGCTTCACGTCGCGCGTGAGCAACGCGTCGAGCTTCGATAGATCAAGCAGTCCGTCGTCGCCGGTCACGGGTATGTAGGCGAGCTTCGCGCCCGTGCGCTCGGCGAGAAGCTGCCACGGCACGATGTTGCTGTGGTGCTCCATCTCGGTAAGCAAAATCACGTCGCCGGACTTGAGAAACTTTCCGCCCCACGCGTTCGCGACGAGGTTGATGCCTTCGGTGGTGCCGCGAGTGAAGATGATCTCATCAACGCTGCGGGCGTGGATGAATTTCGCCGTCCGCTCACGCGCGGACTCGAAGGCGTTCGTCGCGCGATTGCTCAACTCGTGGATACCACGGTGGACGTTCGCGTTGTCGCGTTCGTAGTAGTGCCGCAGCGTGTCGATGACGATGCGCGGCTTCTGGCTCGTGGCCGCGCTGTCGAAATAAATCAACGGCTGGCCATGCACTTGCTGGTCGAGGATTGGAAAATCCTTTCGCAACGCGGACCAGTCTGGAGTCGGGGAAGACATGAAAAAAGATCCAGCTACATCAAGCCCAGTTGCAACTTGGCGGCCTCGCTCATCATCTCCTTGCCCCATTGCGGTTCCCAGACCAACTCGACGATGGCCTCGTCGATACTCTCGACACAGAGCAGCTTGTTCTGCACATCCTGCTGAATCGTCGGGCCCATCCCGCAACCGGGCGCGGTGAGCGTCATCTTCACGTTCACACGGTAGCTGTCCGCGCCGAGCGTCTCGAACTCGCAGGTGTAAATGAGGCCGAGGTCCACGACGTTCACGGGAATCTCGGGATCGTAACAGGTGCGCATCTGGTCCCACGCCAGCTTCTCCAGTTCCTCGCGCGAGCCGGCTTTACCAGCCTTCTCGGCAGCCGTCGGCACGTGCTGTTGACCGAGCGCGTCGGCGTTCCGACCTTCGACACGAAACATATTGCCGTTGACGATGACGGTGTAACTGCCCCCGAGCGACTGGGTGATGTAGGCCTTCTCGCCGGCAAGCAGCGTGACTACCGTGCCGGCCGGCACAACGGCCGCTTCGACATCGCGGGTCAATATAACTGGCTCGTTATTGTTCATCATAGATTACAAATCAATATCGTCCGCGCAGCTCACTCGGTCGAGACCGGCGCGGCCTCGCCTGCGACGGCCGCCTTCACGGCGTGCCACGAGAGAATTGCGCACTTCACACGCGCGGGAAATTTGTGCACACCGGCGAACACAGCCAACTTGCCGAGATTGCTGCCAGACATTTCACCGGTGGTGACCATCGTGCGGACTTTCTCGAACAGCTCTTCGACCTCGGCTTTCGTTTTGCCCTTGATCGTTTCGGTGAGAATGGAAGCGGACGCTTTGGAAATAGCGCAGCCGTCGCCGACGAAACTGACGTCGCGAATCACGTCGCCATCCATCACGAGATAGAGCGTGAGGTTGTCGCCGCAGAGGGGGTTGTGGCCTTGTGCGATGCGCGTGGCGCCCTCGATCCGACGGAAGTTGCGCGGGCTTTTGCTGTGGTCGAGAATGACCTGCTGATAAAGCTCCTGAAGGTCGTCAAACATAGCGCGTGCCTTCGCCTGCTCGGCTCATTTCCTCTCCGCAATCTGGGGATTCATCTCCAGACGTTCCCAGATAATCTTATCCATCACCTCGCGAAGCGCCATGTGCTGCACGCGATCGATGATCTCACCGGCGAAGCCGTGCATCAACATCCGCCGCGCCAACTCCGTGCCGATGCCGCGCGAGCGCAGGTAAAAAACCGACTCATCGTTCATCTGCCCGATGGTCGCGCCGTGCGTACATTTCACATCGTCAGCGTAAATCTCGAGCTGCGGCTTGGTATCCACCGTCGCCGTATCGGAGAGTAGTAGATTCTTGTTCGTCTGCTTGGCGTCCGTCTTCTGCGCGCCGCGCTGGACAAGAATGCGCCCGTGGAAAACGCCCTTCGCGTGATCGTCGAGAATGCCGTTGAAATACTCGTGGCTCGCGCAACGCGGCTCCGCGTGCTCCACCAGCATGTGGTGGTCCACAATCTGATTGCCCTTCGGCAAATAGAGGCCGTTCAGAATGCACTCCAAACCCTCGCCCTCAAGCCGCGTGCGGATGCTGTTCCGCGCGATGCGAGCGCCGAGCGCGAACGAGTGATGCCACACGTTGCTCGCGCGGCCGAACGTGGCGTGCAGCGCGGCGATATGAAACGCGGCCGTGCTCTCGTCCTGAAATTTGCAATGTTCCACGCGCGCGCTGTCCGCCGCGACCAACTCGGTGACGACGTTGGTGAAATACGGCGCGTCCACCGCAGCGACGTAGCTCTCGATGATCGTCGATTGGCTGGCTGCTTCGGCGATGATGAGATGGCGCAGGTTCGCCGTGGCGCCAGCCTCGCGCGAACTCGCGACATGGATCAATTGAATTGGCTCGGGAACCACCACGCCGGCCGGCACGAAGATGAACGCACCGTCCTGAAAATACGCGGCGTTCAGCGCGGCGAACGCGTTCGCGTCATCGCGTACATGCTGGCCGAGATGCTTCTGCACCAGCGCGGCATCATCAACCAAAGCGGCGGCGAGACTCGCGACCTTCACGCCCTTTGGCAGATTGCCGAGATTCGAAAGCGCGGGCGCGAAATGGCCGTCCACAAACACAGCGCGCGGTCCAGCGAGCGAAGCCATCGGCAGGGTGGCAATGAAATTGGACGGAAGCTGCGTGACGCTGGAAGCAAGCAGTGGACGGAACGGAAGTTGCGCGATGGGCGCGACGTTGGTGAAACGCCAATCCTCGTGCTGGAGCGTCGGGAAACCGAGTTCGGCAAAACGGGCGAGGCCGGCTTTGCGCAGCGGGAAAAGCCACGAAGGCTGGCCGGCGCGCGCCTGCTCGACACGCGCGAACGCGGCCACGAAAGGGTCACTCGCGGCGGCGGGGCGTTGCTGTGCGGTCTGAATCATGGCGCGAAAATCAGGCCGGCTGCAGCTGATCCTTGTGGCCTTTGATGAGCCAGTCGTAGCCTTTGGCTTCGAGTTCGAAGGCGAGTTCCTTGCCACCGGACTTCACGATGCGTCCATCGAAAAGCACGTGCACGTAGTCGGGCACGATGTGGTTCAGCAGGCGCTGATAGTGGGTGATGACGAGCTGGGCGTTATCAGCGCGTTTGAGGTGATTGACGCCGTTGGCGACGATGCGGAGCGCGTCGATGTCGAGGCCGGAATCGGTCTCGTCGAGCACGGCGAGCGTCGGTTCGAGTACGGCCATTTGCAGAATCTCGGCGCGCTTCTTCTCACCGCCGGAGAAACCCTCATTGACAGAACGTTTGAGGAGATCCTCGCGCAGTTCGAGGAGTTGGATCTTGTCCTTGATGATGTCGAGGAACTCGATGGCGTCCACCTCGGGCAATCCTCTGTGCTTGCGCAGCTCGTTGAGCGCGGCCTTAAGGAAGTAAGTGGTGTTCACGCCGGGAATCTCGACGGGATACTGGAAGGCGAGGAAGAGGCCTTCGCGCGCGCGCTCCTCGGGAGCGAAGTCGAGCAGGTCCACGCCCTTGTAAAGCACCTCGCCCTGCGTGACGTGGTAGCCTTCGCGACCGGCGAGCACAGCGGCGAGCGTGCTCTTGCCGGAGCCGTTTGGCCCCATCACCGCATGCACCTCGCCGGGATTGATGGTGAGGGTCAGCCCCTTGATGATCTGCTTTCCGTCCACGCCGGCGTGGAGATTCTTGATTTCCAAAAGACTCATTTGCGTTTTCTTGATTCGGTTAAATTGATTGCGCCACGACCATCGCGGCGAAGGCGGGACTCAGCCGACGCTACCTTCGAGGCTGACACCGAGGAGCTTTTGCGCCTCGACGGCGAACTCCATCGGCAGTTCGCGGAAGACCTCTTTGCAGAAGCCATTCACGATCATGTTGACGGCGTCCTGCTTGGAAAGGCCGCGCTGGTTGCAGTAGAAAATCTGGTCGTCGCCGATCTTCGAGGTGGTGGCCTCGTGTTCGACGCGGGCGCTCGGATTCTTCACCTCGATGTAGGGGAACGTGTGCGCGCCGCATTTGTCGCCGATGAGCAGCGAGTCACACTGGGTGAAGTTACGCGCGTGAGTCGCGCCCTTCATCACTTTCACGAGACCGCGGTAGCTGTTCTGGCCTTTGCCGGCGGAGATACCTTTGCTGATGATGGTGCTCCGCGTGTTCTTGCCGATGTGGATCATCTTCGTGCCTGTGTCGGCCTGCTGGCAGTTGTTCGTGAGCGCGACGGAGTAGAACTCGCCGACCGAATCATCGCCTTGCAGAATGCAGCTCGGATATTTCCACGTGATCGCGGAACCGGTCTCGACCTGCGTCCATGAAATCTTCGACTTACGGCCTTTGCAGATGCCGCGTTTGGTGACGAAGTTGTAAATGCCGCCACGGCCGTTCTCGTCGCCGGGATACCAATTCTGCACGGTCGAGTATTTGATCTCGGCGTTATCGAGCGCGACCAACTCGACCACCGCGGCGTGGAGCTGGTTCTCATCGCGCATCGGCGCGGTGCAGCCTTCGAGATAACTCACATACGCGCCCTCTTCAGCGATGATGAGCGTGCGCTCGAACTGGCCGGTGTTGGCGGCGTTGATCCGGAAGTAAGTGGAAAGCTCCATCGGACAACGCACGCCTTTGGGGATGTAGCAGAACGAACCGTCGCTGAAGACGGCACTGTTCAACGTCGCGTAGTAGTTGTCCGTGTACGGAACCACCGAGCCGAGATATTTGCGCACGAGCTCGGGATGTTCCCTCACCGCCTCGCTGAACGAACAGAAAATCACGCCCTTCTCGGCGAGCTTGTCCTTGAACGTGGTGCCGACGGAAACGCTGTCAAACACGGCGTCCACCGCCACGCCGGCGAGGCGCGCGCGCTCGTTCAGCGGGATGCCGAGTTTCTCGTACGTCTCGAGCAATTTCGGATCGACCTCGTCGAGGCTCTTCGGTCCGTCGCCCTTTTTCTTCGGTGCAGAGTAATAGATGGAGGCCTGAAAATCGATCTTCGGGTAATGGACATTCGGCCACGTCGGCTCCGTCATCGTGAGCCAGTGGCGGTAAGCCTTCAGTCGCCAGTCGAGCATCCACTCCGGTTCCTGCTTCTTGTGCGAGATGAAACGGACGATCTCCTCGTTCAATCCCGGCGGCGCGGACTCGGACTCGATGTCAGTGACGAAGCCCCACTTGTAGCCTTGTTTGACAAAGCTCTCGATGGTTTCGGTGGCGGTGCTCATCAGAAATTCCTTATTGCTTGGCCGCGCAGTCACGGCAGAGGCCGCGAAGCGATATCTCGTATTGCTTCACGCGGAACCCGCGCGGCAGGTTCAGGTTCGCTTGCGTCGTGGCCGGCAGCGCGATGTCGTGGATGTCTCCGCACTCGTCGCAGTAGAAATGCGAGTGCTCGGTCATATTCGGGCAATAACGCGTGGCGTCGCGGTCGAGGTTCACCTGTTTCACCAGATCGCACTTCACCAGCGCGTCGAGGCAGTTGTACACCGTCGCGATGGAGATATCGGCCATCCCCTTCTTGGCGCGGATGAAGACTTCCTCAGCCGTCGGATGGTTGCGATCGCCCAGCAGCACGTCGTACACATGCTGGCGCTGCGGCGTGAAACGAAAGCCGCTCGTGGCCAACCGCTCGTTCAGCGGGCCATCATGTTTCTCCCGTTTTGGATGCTTGACTGCGTCCATAGTGCTGACACTGTATCGCCTCGGCGCGCCCTGTCAATACTTAGAATAGTTCTAAGTCTAACTCAATACACGTCCGCTGGCCGTCCGACGTCAGTCCAATCCGAGTGCGGGCGCGGCGCGATGGGTTTCGTTAGTTCCTTCCCCCCAAGCTTGCGCCGAGAAGTGAACCCGCTACACTCCGCCGCCTGCCCTATGGCAGGAAATTATGACTTGGAAAGTTCTCATCACCGCTCGGACCATCAATGACGTCGGGCAAGAAGCGCAGCAGATTCTGAAGCAGGGCGGCTGCGAGCTCGTCATCCCCCCAAAACTCGGTCCGCTCAAGGCCGACGAACTCCGCTCGGTCATCGCCGGCATGGACGCCGCGCTCGTCAGTCCGGACGATTACTCGCCCGCCGTGCTCGCCTCGCCTGAATTGGCGGGCGTGAAAATCATTTCCCGCTGGGGCGTCGGCTACGATTCCATCCACATCCCGACCGCCACGCAGCAAGGCATCGTCATCGCCTACACGCCCGGTTTCCTCGACGAGACGGTGGCCGATTACACCTTCGCGCTGCTACTCGGCATGGCTCGGCGCATTCAAGAAGGCCATCTAGTGATGCGCGCCGGCGAATGGCGTTGCACGTGGGGCCACGATGTTTTCAACAAGACGCTCGGCATCGTCGGACTCGGCCGCATCGGCGCGGCGGTGGCGAAGCGAGCAAGCGGCTTCAATATGCGACTGCTCGCGTACGATCCGTATCCGAATCTCGAGCTGGGCGCGAAGCTCGGCGTGCAGTTCGTCACGCTCGATGAACTGCTCGTACAGAGCGATTTCGTCACGCTCCACGCCGCGCTCACGCCGCAGAACAAAGGCCTCATCGGCGAAGCGCAGTTGCGCAAGATGAAGCCCGATTCCTATCTCATCAACGCCGGCCGCGGCGCGTTGCTCGATGAATCGGCGCTGCTCCGCGCGCTCACCGAGAATTGGATCGCTGGCGCGGCGCTCGACACTTTTGCGATCGAGCCGATGGCGGCGGACCATCCTTTCCGCAAAGCGCCGAACGTCTTGCTCTGCCCGCACCAAGCCTCGTTCGCGCGTGAGACCGGCCAGCGCGTGAGCAACGCCGCCGCGCAGGCCATCGTGGATTTGAAGAGCGGCAAGAAACCGCAATTCGTCGTGAATCCCGACGTCTTTAATAACCTCGCCGCACTTCGCGGGAAGCTCGTTTGAAACTCAACGCCAACGCTCCTTTCGCATACTACTTCAAATGAAAACCAATCACGTCCGCGCCAAACTCAAAAATGGTGAGCCGTCCATCGGCACATGGCTCACGCTCCCGACGCCGTTCTCCGCGCGGCAGCTCGCGGGTGTCGGCTTCGACTGGCTCACGGTCGAGCTTGAGCATTCGCCTACGAACTGGGAAACCGCCGCGCAGTGCTTTCTCGAGATCGCCGCCGGCGGCGTCGCGCCGCTCACGCGCCTGCCGTGGAACACCGGCGAAAACATCAAGCGCGCGCTCGATCTCGGCGCGTGGGGCGTCATCGTGCCGATGGTGAACAGCAAGGCCGAGGCGGAGGCGGTCGTCGAAGGCGCGCGCTATTATCCGATGGGCAACCGTTCCGTGGGGGGCCAACTTCACGCCATCAGCTTCGGCACAGCTCCGGCCACCTACTACGAGCGCGCGAACGACGAGGTGCTCGTCATCGTGATGGCCGAGCATGTGAGGGGAATCGAGAACCTCGACGAGATTCTCAGCGTGCCAGGTATTGACGCCGTGTTCATCGGGCCGAACGACTTGCACAAATCCATGGGCCTCAAGCCGAGCTTCGAGAGCGATCATCCGGAATTCGTGCAGGCGTTGGAGCATGTGCGGAAGACCGCCAAGAAATACGGTATCGCCCCCGGCATTCACGTGGCCGATGCCGATGCCGCGCAACGCCGCCGCGCCGAAGGTTTCCAGTTCATCGCCGTCGCCAGCGACATCGGGATGCTGCTCTCCAAAGGCAAAGAGGTCACCTCCGCGCTCGGCCTCGGCAAAGACCAACCCGCCGCCGCGAAATACTAATTAAGCCGAGCAAATCGCTCGTCCGCGGTACCGAAACTGGGACGCCTGCTTTACCTTGCATCAAGTCGCAGCGGACCCCCTAAGCCGCGCGGCGGAATTATGCGTGCAAAACTGGTCATCCCATCGAGCGAAGGCATCACCTACAATTACCGGCTGCACTTGGAGTATCACGAAAAACAGCCGGTCCTCGTCACGTCGCACGGCAAGACGCTGGACGGATCGTACTTTCAACTCCTGCGCGACCGGATGGGCGCGTGGATTGAAACGAACGAGATGCCGATCGTCGCCGGCCTTCTCGGCCTGCCGGAAAGCGAGACGGGGCTCGTGCCCGCGTGAAAGCCTCCACCCGCGGCCGTTGATTCGTCTACCGGACGAGCCGGACGGCGACGGAGCCTTCGGAGCGCTTCCCGTAGTTTTTCCTAGAGCAACTCTTCCACGAGAGCGGCGGCCTGTTCGCGGCTCACGCCGAGTTTGCGAAACGCCAGCGGGCCACCGTCGGCCAGCACCGAATCGAGGCCTTGCAGGCAGAGGATGTCGGGGCATTTGTAGAAGACCCTGACCGGCAGTTCATCGCCCCATTGAAATCCCTTGGCCATGGCGGCGTTGAAATCGCTCCAGTCACAGCCCTGTTCCTCGAGGTTCTTCATCGGCAAGCTCCAGTTGTAGGTTAATGGCGAGGAGACGTGCGCAATAGCTGGAATGGTGGAATGGCTTTGAGAGTAAAGTTGGTCTACATTCCCGTGGTAGCGCGGCGCGCTTTCCGCGGGTCGCAGCGTACCGGAGCACTTTATTTTTCTTTGTTAATCGGAGGCGGAAAATGTAGTGTGTCGGCTGTCCGCGTTTTGCCGGGTATGTTGCCGGGTGCCGCGAACTGAAAGATTGAAATCAATGAACGGAGTAACCGCAGTCGCAGGTGATGTTGCCGCCCCGAAGTCCAGCCCGGCCAACAAGCCGAAATATCCGGGCGTCCGGGTGACGTGCAATGGCAACCAGCTCGTCGCGCAACACGTCGAGACGCGCATCACCGAAGGCGGCATCTATTATCCCATCACGCCTTCGACCGAGGGCGGCGAAATTTACCAAAGCTCCTACGCGATGGGCGAATTGAACGTCTGGGGCCAGCAGAAGATCGCCGTCGAGACGGAAGGCGAACACGCTGCGCAGGGCGGCGCCACGGCCTTCGCTGTCACGGGTCGGCGCGCGGTGAACTTCACTTCCGGCCAGGGCATCGTGTATGCGATGGAGCAGTATTACCACGCCCCCGGCAAGCTCTGCACGATGGTGATCGAGGTCGGCGCACGCGCGCTGACCAAGCACGCCCTCAACGTCCATTGCGGCCACGATGACTTCTACGCCGCGCTCGACGTCGGCTGGACGATGCTGATGTGCAAAGACGCCCAGCAGGCTGCCGACCAAGCGATCATTCTCCGCAAGGTCAACGAGCTTTCCCTCAACCCGGGCATGAACATTCAGGACGGCATGCTCACCACCCACTCCGAGCGCACCTATCTCGCGCCCGAAGCGGAGCTGCTGCGCGAGTATCTCGGCGCTGCGGAAGATGAGATCGATTGCCCCACCCCCGCTCAACGCGAACTCTTCGGCCCCAAGCGCCGCCGCGTGCCGATCATGATGGATTTGAAGAACCCGATCCTGCTCGGACCGGTTCAGAACCAAGAGCATCACATGAACGGCGTGGTGGCTCGCCGCAACAATTTCAACGAGCACATCCTCCCCTTCCTCGAGAAGGCGTACACGGAATTCGGCAACCTCACTGGTCGCCATTACGGCCTGCTCACCGAGTACAAGACTCAGGATGCGGACACCGTGTTCGTCTCGCTCGGCTGCGCCGCGGACAACATTGAGGCCGCCTGCGATTATCTGCGCGAGCACCGCAACGCGAAGGTCGGCTCCATCCACGTCAACGTCATCCGGCCTTTCCCCGAGGCAGCCGTCATCAACGCCCTGCGCGGTAAGAAGAACGTCATTATCATCGAGCGCACGGACGAAAGTCTGGCTGGCGACAACCCGCTCGCCCGCGACATCCGCGTGGCGTTCGGCAAAGCCCACGAGATTGTGAAATTCGGCGGCGAGCTCCCCGCGCTGAAGACCGAGGAAACCCCGCGCATCTTCCGCGGCGTGTACGGCATCGGCTCGCGCGATTTCCGCCCCGAGCATACGCTCGGTGCCTACGAATTCGCGACCGGTCAAACGAAGCGCACCGACGGTCGCAGCGCGGCCGACGGCGAGACCTTTTTCGTGCTCGGCGTGAAGCATCCTTACGCGGCCATCAGCAAAGACACGCCGTCGTTGCTGCCCGAAAAAGCCATCGCCGTGCGGTTCCACTCGATCGGCGGCTGGGGCATGATCACCACCGGCAAAAACCTCGGCGAAATCATCGGCGAGTTCGGCGACCTGCTCGCTCATCGCTCCCCGAGCTACGACGCCGAAGGTCTCCTGATGGAAAAGCTCTTCATCATGGCGAACCCGAAGTACGGGTCCGAGAAGAAGGGCGCACCGACCAACTATTATCTCACCGTCGCGCCCGAGCGCATTCAGGTGAACTGCGAACTCAACCACGTGGATGTGGTGCTCTGCTGCGACCCCAAAGCTTTCACCCACACCAATCCGCTCGAAGGCATTACGAAGGGCGGCTGCCTCGTCTGGGAATCGAGCGACACGCCCGAGATGGCGTGGCAACGCATTCCAGCGCAGCACCGGAAGTTCGTGAAGGAGAATAACATTCGCGTGTTCATCCTGCCCGGCTTCGACATCGCGCGCAAAGCGACCGACCGCACCGAACTGCAGCTGCGCATGCAGGGCAACTCCTTCCTCGGCGCGTTCTTCCGCGTCTCGCCGTTCCTGAAGGATAACGGCATCACCGACGAGCTTTTCCACGAGACGGTCCGCAAACAGTACGTGAAGAAGTTCGGCCGTTTCGGCGACGCCGTCGTGGACTCGAACATGACCGTCATGACCGAAGGTTTCTCCCGCGTGCAGGAAATCAAAATCGGCGAGATCGAATCGCCCGATCGCTCCTCAATGCGCAACGCCCCAATCTGGCCGCAGGGCGAACACGAGATGATCCCGACCGCTGGCTGCGGCACCGGCGGCTCGTGCGCGAGCATCTCGACGCCCGTCGGCCAAGCCGCGCGCGCACCGTTCCAGACACTCGCGAAGTTCGATAGCGAATACCGTAGTGGCCAAGGTTACCACCAACCCGCTGGCGCACTCGCCTCCGTCGGCGTGATGAGCTCGGGTACCGGCGCCACGCAATCGAAGTATGTCGCGCGCCGCGAGACGCCCGTGTTCATCGCCGAGAATTGCACGCAGTGCATGGAGTGCATCACGGCCTGTCCCGACACCGCTCTGCCGAACACGTCGCAAGATGTCGGCACCCTTCTCCGCACCGCTGCCGCCAATTATGTGGTGGACGCCGCCGAGCGCAGCAAGTTGATGAAGGAGTTGAAGGGCATCGAGGACCGTTCCCGCGTGAAGATGAACGAGTCCGTGAAGGCGAAGACGAATCTGCCCTTCCAGCACATCATCCGCGACGAGGTGAACGCGCTCACGGTCATCAACGATCTCGCGAAGACGCAGTTCAACGGCATCATCGAAAAACTGCCGCTTGCCTACAGCAACGTGCCGGCGATCTTCCGTTCCATCGAGGCGAAGACGCCCGGTGCCGGCGGCATCTTCTCCATCTTCGTCTCCGACCTTTGCAAAGGCTGCGGCGAGTGTGTGCAGGTCTGCGGCGAGCACGACGCGCTGCGGATGACCACCGAGACCGAGGAACTCAACGCCGATCTCACCACCGCGCAGATTTTCTCGCGCCTGCTCCCGGACACACAGCAGAAGTACCTCGGCCTTTACAACGACGGCAATGCCGCCACCTCCCGCGAGGCCGCCCTGCGGAATCACTTAATGGTGCGGCGCAATTACGAGGCGCTCGTCTCCGGCGACGGTGCGTGCGCCGGTTGCGGTGAGAAGAGCGTGCTGCGCGCGCTTGCTTCCGTCACCGAGGCGTACATGCGGCCGATTTATCATGCGAAGGCCGACCGTCTCCGCGCGAAGGCCGCTCGCCTCGAACAGGAAGGCTTGAAAAAACTGCAGGCGCTCAAGACCGCGTGCGCGGTGGAATATGCCCTGCTCCGTAAGACCGTCGCCCACGTCATCATGGGCCTCGGCGGCGAAAATGACGCGGACACCGGCGCGCGCATCGCTGTTTACGAAGCCAAGCACGGACCGATCACCGACGAGCAGATTGTCAGCGGCATCGTTGCTGTCTTGAAGCAGACCGCCTTCAACCACCGCGATTTCCAATCCATCGAAGGCCGCCGCGCCAACGGCATGTCCGTGATGATGATGGGCGCGAGCACCGGCTGTAACACCGTTTACGGCTCCACGCCGCCGTCGAATCCTCATCCGTATCCGTGGATGAACTCGCTGTTTCAGGACGGCGCGACCATCTCGTGGCTCATGGCCGAGTCGCTCATCTTGAATCATTCCCGCCACTCGGTGGTGCCGGAGCGCCTCAGCGACGCGCTGCTCGACCGCGCGGATTTGATCGTCACCGAGGAGGACTACTTCGCGTACACCCACATGGACGACGCGCAGATGACCGAGCAGGAAATCCGCGAGCTGCCGAAGATGTGGGTCGTCGGTGGCGACGGCGCGCTCGGCGACATCGGTTTCCAGAACGTCTCGAAGGTCATGCTGCAGAACCGGCCGAACGTGAAGATCATCATGCTCGACACGCAGGTGTATTCGAACACCGGCGGCCAGAACTCCGACAGCTCCACGATGCTCGGCGGCTACGACATGAACCAGTTCGGCGTGGCGTCGCAGGGCAAGTTAATCGAGAAGAAGAATGTCTCCGAGGCCTTCACCAGCGGCCACGGCTCGCCGTTCGTCGCGCAAGTCTCGATGGCGAACGCCGCGAAACTTTACAAGGCGATGCTCGACGGCCTCGAGTATCGTGGCACGGCTTTCTTCCAGAGCTACACCACTTGCCAGCCTGAGCACGCTGTCGGCGACAACATGTCCGCCGAGCAAGCCAAGCTCGTGCGCGACGGCCGCGGCATGCCGGAGTTCGTCTTCAATCCGCGCAACGGCGAAACCTCGCAGGAAGCCTTCGACCTCAAGGGCAACCCGAGCATCACCCGCGATTGGTGGGAAACCAAATATGCGAGCACGGGCGAGAAGTACAATTTCACCGTGGCGCACTGGGCGCTCACCGAAGGCCGTTTCCGCAAACACGTCAAAGCGATCAAGGAAGAAGAGGCGAAGACCCTCGCGTTGCTCGACGACGTGCTCGTGCTCATCACGCAGGATGACGTGATTTACCGCCGCGTGTTCGATACGAAGCACCGCAGTTGCGCGCCGAACTTCGCTTGCTACATCAAGGTCGAGACGAATGGAAAGATGAAATACTTTTCCGTTTCGCGGCAGATGGTGCTCTTCGCTGTCGAACGCCGCAAAGCGTGGCGCATGCTGCAAAGCAAGGCCGGCGTGGTGAACAAGGATTACCTCGCGCAGAAATCGCTGCTGAAAAAGGCGGATGCCGGCGAGATTCCGATGGCGGATCTGAAAGCCCGCACCCGTGAACTCTACGAAGTCGAACTGGCAGCGCTCAATCCCCCGGCAGTCGTTCCTGCCAAAGCCTGAGCCGCGTAAACAGGTTCAAACGAAAAACCCCCTTCGCCACTCGGCAAAGGGGGTTTTTTTTGATGTGCGGAATCAGCCCAAGCCGCTCGCTTGTTTGGCGCGCGTGAGGACTTTATCGGCGACGGCGCGGGCTTTCTCCGCGCCTTGGCGCAGGACGCCGTGGACGTGGTCGAGGTTCTTCTCCAACTCAGCACGGCGGGCGCGGGCTTCAGCGAAGTGCTGCCAGTAATGCTCGAAGAGCGCCTTCTTCAAATCGCCGTAGCCGAGACCGCCGGCGCGCAGGCGGCTCTCGAAGTCCGCGCTCACATCGGCGGGCGCGACGAGTTTGAGAAGTTGGATGGCGAGATTCTTATCAGCGTCCGGTTTCGGCTCGGCGGGCGTGCGACTGTCCATCACGATGGACATGATCTTCTTCCGAGTGGCTTTTTCGTCGCCGAAAATCTCGATGGTGTTGCCGTAGCTCTTGCTCATCTTCTGGCCGTCGAGGCCAGTCACGGCGGCGACCTCATCGCGGATCTGCGACTCGGGGATGATGAAGGTCTGCCCGTATTGCTCGTTGAACTTCGCGGCGATATCGCGCGTGACCTCCACGTGCTGTTTCTGGTCGCGGCCAACGGGGACGATGTTCGAATCGAAAAGGAGAATGTCGGCGGCCATCAACACGGGATAGGCGAAGAGCCCGTGGTTCACGGGGATTCCCTTCGCCGACTTATCTTTAAAGCTGTGGCAACGCTCGAGCAAGCCCATCGGCGTGAGTGTGGAAAGCAGCCACGACAACTCGGTGACTTCCGGCACGTGCGATTGCACCCAGAAAGTTGAGCGCTTCGGATCGAGGCCGCACGCGAGAAAATCGAGCGCCACGTCGAGCGTGTTCTTGCGGCGCGCAGCGGCATCGAAGAGCGATGTCATCGAGTGATAGTCAGCGATGAAATAAAACGCGTCGCCGTGCTCCTGCAGCTCGATGGCTGGGCGCATCATTCCGAAATAGTTGCCGAGATGCAGCGCGCCCGATGGCTGGATGCCTGAGAGAATCCGCATGCCGCAAGGCTAGCAACGAGCCGCCGCGGCAGGGAAGCTGTAAAACAGCCCGCCAACTTTGCGTTGGCTTGCGCGCCGCGTTGAAGCAGATTCCCGTCGCCAGCGGAAAATCGCGGCCGACACATGATCACCCTTCGCAAATCTGACGAGCGCGGCCACGCCAACCACGGCTGGCTCGACACGCGCCACACGTTCTCCTTCGCCGATTACCACGATCTACACCACACGCATTTCCGCAGCCTGCGGGTCATTAACGAGGATCACATCGCCGGCGGCGAAGGCTTCGGCATGCATCCGCATCGCGACATGGAGATCATTACTTACGTCCTCTCCGGCGCGCTTCGACACCACGATAGCCTCGGCCACGGCGACGTGATTCATTCGGGAGACGTACAGCGGATGACGGCCGGCAGGGGCATCGCGCACAGTGAAGCGAATGATTCGCCGACGGAATCCATTCACTTGCTTCAAATCTGGATTTCACCAAATCAGAAGAATCTCACGCCGAGCTACGAACAGAAGTCCTTCGCCGAATCTCTCAATCGCGGGGGTCTCTGCCTCATCGCCGCGCCCGACGGTCTCGATGGCTCGATGACCATTCATCAGGATGTCGCGGTGTTTGCGAGTCGGCCGAAGACAGGCGATCGCATCGTTCACTCTCTCGCAACGGATCGCCATGCGTGGCTGCAACTGGCACGTGGGCGGATTCGGTTGAACGGAATCGAGCTTGTGGCTGGCGATGGCGCGGCAGTCTCCGACGAGCTGCGATTGGAAATCGAAACGTTGGAAGCGGCCGAGCTACTTCTCTTCGACCTCGCCTAAATCGGGTTACTGCGACGGCGGTACGGCCGCGACACACTCGAGCGCACCGGACTTTACTTCCCAACGCTGAAGCCGGCGGCCAAGTTCGCGCGGCCAATTCTCATCCGTACAAGTCATGAAGACCTGCCCTGAGGAGTGATGCGTACGCTCGAGCAGCGGCAGCAAACCGCTGCGGCGCTGGAGATCGAGCTCGCCCATCACATCGTCGATCAGCAGCACCGGCGGGGAGCCGTGGATGCCGGTGAGATATTCGGCCTGCGCCATCTTGAGCGCGACGGCGAGCGTGCGCTTCTGCCCTTCGCTTGCGAATTGCGCGGCGGATTTGTCGTTCAACAGCAGCGATAAATCATCACGGTGCGGACCAATGAGCGTCGCGCGAAAGCTCCGCTCGCGTTCGCGGTGTCGAGTCAACTCGGCGGCGAAATCCTGTTTCACGCTCGGCTGATACTCGAGGCGCAGCTCTTCGGCGTCATTGGAAATGCGCCGATACGCGAGGCGAGCGAGCGGCGAGATGCGCGGAAGCAGTTCGTGGCGGGCTTTGATAAGTTGATTGCCGAGCGTGACCAACTCGCGCGTGAAACTCTCCAGCGCCGCCTCGTCCGTGGTGCGTTGCTTGAGAAGCGCGTTACGAGAACGCAACGCCGTCGCGTAACGCTGGAGCAGCGGGAGATAGCTCGGCTGCGTTTGCGCGAGAAGCAGATCGAGAAAGCGACGGCGAGATCGGGCCGCGCCTTTCACGAGTTGCAGATCTTCGGTGCAGAAAGCCACGGCGCGCAACACCCCGAGATAATCGCCCAGACGCGTCACCGGATGACCGTCGAGCGCGAGCTTCCGCTCCGCCGCCGACCAATACATCTTCACCTCGCGCGCGGCCTGGCCGATGACAGTGGCGCCGACGAAGTAGCCCTTCGCCCCGTGCCGCACCATCTGCGCCGAGCCGACACCGCGGAAAGAGCGGAGCGTGGCGAGCAGGTAAATCGCCTCGAGAATGTTCGTCTTGCCCTGCGCGTTATTGCCGAGCAACAGATGGAAGCCCGGCGCGAAGTCAGCATCCAGCCGCGCGTAATTGCGGAAGTCGCGGAGTCGGAGGTGAGCCAGATGCACGGCGCGGATTATGGCGAAAAAGTGGACTGCGTCAAACGCCGCGCCAGCGAATACTTCACTCTTGCCGTGCGCCGCGTTCGGCGGTGAAATAGCGGTATCGTATGAAATCCCGTTTTCAGGTGTTACTCGTCGCCGCGCTTCTCGCCGCGTTCTCACTCTTCGCAGACGAACCCGCCTCTCCCCTGTACAGTTTCAAGCAAGGCGAAAGCTACGTGTATCAAATCCGCATCGAGACGCAGGAGGCGAGTTACACCGGCGTTTTGAACGGCATCATGACTTACACGGCGCGCACGGTGAACCCGCATGGTTTCACGCTGCGTACAAGCGGTTCGCTCCATCCGTCGCGCAAAATGAAGGACGGTCGCGCCTTTCCGCCGTTCGGCGTGTATCGCGTGGGACTGCAATACTTCGACAACTCGCCAGCGATGGGTTTCCCATTTCGCCAGCCGCGCGATGTCGTTTTCGACATCAAGGGCTCGATCATCCAGCAGGGTGATGCCGCACCGCAGCCGATGCAGTTCGACCTCACGAGTTTCATCATCGAGCCGCTTTCGGCGAAGGGCGATGCGAAGTGGGAGTTCACCAACCCGACCGTCGTCGTTCACGAGGAGTTGGAGCCGGTGGAACCCGGCGGAATCAGCCGACTCGTGCGCATCAAAAAGAACAACCTCGTCGCCACGGAAAAGATTTCCTACTCGCTCATGCCGGGAACGAATGCGGCCACCGTCATCATCAAGAAACAGCTCGAGGTGAAGACGCGCCAGATGGTCGGCGACAGCCCACGCATCCAGATCACCGGCGAAGGCGAGATTGTTTTCGACACCAAGCTCGGCGTGCCGCGTTCGATGGAGTTCAAGCAGACGCTTACTGAGGCCGAGGAGAATCTCACGCGCAAGACGCCGATGACGCTCACTTACAAGCTGCTCGAAGGCAAGGAACGCGAAGCCGCGTTGGTGCCGTTAGCTTCCACGAACCGTCTCGCGACCAGCACGAACCGTCCACCCGCGAAACTCACACCGCCCAAAGCCGAAGCGAAGCCGCTCACGGATATCGAGCGCACTCAAATCCTTGCCGACCTTAAGTCCGCCAGAACTTTCACGAAACGCAGCGCCGCCAATCGTCTTGCGGAGGCCGCGGTTACTACAAAACATTGTGACGAAGTGCTCAAAGCTCTCGCTCCGCTGCTGGCCGATGCCGACCTTTTCACCCGCGCCGCCGCCGTGAAAACTCTCGGCACATGGGGTAATCGCGATTCCGTCACCGCGTTGATCAAGATGATGGATGACCGCGAGTTCAGCGTGCGCTGGGCGGTGTTTGATGCCCTCGCGGCATTGCAAGATCAACGCGCCATCGAGCCGCTCGCGAAGTTTCTCGCCACCGGCAAAGACAACCACCGCGCGACTCAGTCACTGCGCTCTTTCGGTCCTGCCGCCGAGGAATCCGTCACCAAACTGCTCGCTGAAACCAACGTGAGTACCCAGCGCGAGGCCGCGCAATTGCTTCAGGACATCGGCACGAAGAAGTCTTTGCGCGACCTCGAGAAGCTGTTGCTGACCGCGGATCCTTCGGTGAAGTTCGCCCTCGAAAACGCCATCAAAGCGATTCAGGAACGCGAGAGCCCCGCCAAAGACGCGAAGAAGTAGCCCGCAGATTTAGTTCAGCGCACGCAGACGAATGTTCCGCAGCGCGCTGCGGGTCTGGAAATTGGCAAAGCCGAACGGCGCGGAAAGTTCAATCTCGCCCGCGCGCATCGCGATGGCGCGGTCCTTCAGCGGCTGGTCCACCAGCTTCTCCTCGTCCACCCACGCCTCGATTTTCTCAGCCGTCACGCGCAGGCGGAACTTATACCAGCGACCCTTTTCGTAGCGCATCGACTTCGTCGTGTCGTTTTCCGAGGCGTCCATCCCGTCGATGGAGGAAACGCCCGTGACGCTCCCGCCCCAGCCACCGTTCACGAAAGTCGCGTGCGACTTGCCGACGGGGAAGGTCAGTGCGGCGAAGAAATCCGAGCCTTCGATTTTCTTCGCCTCGTATTCGACCTCATAGTTGAGAAGCGGAAACGCGTTCGTGTAAGTGACGCCCGTGAGAATCGCTCCGGAACCGAGTTGCAACTCGCCGCTCTCCACCTGCACTGGGCCGCGTCCGGAGAAATCCGTTTCCTTCCAACCCGCGAGCGACTTGCCGTCGAAGATCGCGCGCCAGCCATTGGCGGAAGCGGGCTTGCCGCCGGACTTCGCGGAGCCTTTCGGTCCGGCGGGCGAGAGACATTGACAGCCGGCGATGAGCAGAAGCGACGCGCTAGCGATGAGCGCGAGGAGAACGAAGTTCGTGCGTTGAGTCTTCATGATTCGCATGGAAGGCAGACTATCAGAATCCGATGTTTCTTCACCACATCTTCGCGGCCGACCAATGGACTACTTCTTCAAGGCCGCTTCGATGCTCGCCGTCACTTGCTTGGCCAGATACTCCGAGCCAGCGGGCGTGAAATGCACGTTCACGGGAATCTGGATTTTACTAAGTGGGCCGGCTTGTGCGTGCGCGTAAAGGTCATCGATTGAAATCTTGTTTTCGTCCATCACCTTTTTCGCGATGGCGTTGTAAGCAAGCACATCTGTATTCAGGCGCGCCGGACTCAACTTCCCCTCCGGCACCGGCGTGGTGCTGCACCAGATGAGCTGCGCGCCCGTGGACTGCATCTGTTTCACCAGCGCGCGCAGATGCTTCTCGTAATCCTCGGGGCCAACCTGCCGCTTGCCATCGGGCATGAACTTGAGGTCGTGCAGACCCCAGTTGAAATGGATCACATCCCACTTGGATGCCCCGAGCCACTTCGCAATTTTGCCAGTGCCATTGGTGGTCGGCCCCCCGTTCTCGGAGATGCGATGGAGATTCGCTTTGCCCGCGAGCAGTTTACGAGTCGCCGCCGTGTAACCGATGGAGATCGAGTCGCCGATGAGCAACACGCGCGGCAGCTTCAGGTCGTCCGCCACCACCGCGAAGGCAGTATCCTGTTGCTTGGCTTTGGGCTTCGGAGCGGGCTTGGTGTCTTGGGCGGCAAGGCTGAGAATGAGGCCGAACAAAGCGAATGGAGTGAGATAACGGGCGTTCATACGGCGGCGAGACTAGCCCTGCGCTCCTACCATGCGCCAACCAAAAACGGCGCCTTTGAACCCAAAGTCGCCATCTTTGCCCACACCGATGGCGTTTTTCTCCGCTGAATTACCGCAGCAACGCTTTTGCCCCAGCAATTTTGACCAGAAAAGCCATTTTGGTGTTCAGGAAACTCTGATTGCACTTGGCGCGGCGAATGCTACGCTGTGGTGTAGCTAACCGCCCGCGCTCACAACCATGACGAACACTATGAAAGTATCTCTTGTAAAAGCCGTTTCCCAATCGGAACAAAACTTCGCGAACGCCATGCCTCACCATTGCTCATCCATCGAGGGTGGACGGCAGATTTTGACTGCGACCCCGTGGCTGATGCTCGCGGTTCTGCTTCTCGCCGGGGTTGCCCCCATCTTGGGACAAGAAGTCCCTGCTCCTATTCCTGTTGACCCTGTCCTCGTCGCCCCCGTCGAGCCTCCCCCTGTCCCTGTTGCGCCGGTTGCTCCAGCGCCTATCCCCGTCGATCCTCCGCCGGTCGCGCCCGTCGCACCCGCGCCTCCCCCCATCGATCCCGTCGCACCCGCGCCCGTTCCTGGCCCCATTGATGGTGGCGCGATTGGTGGCCTCCCCAGCGGCGGCGGTGGTGTCGGTGGCGTTCGCAACGTTGGTGGAAATACCAATCGTACAAATCCACGTGAAATCGCTCGGGCGAATGCGCCTACTCCGACCTCGTCCACCAATGCCATCGTTCGACGGCAAGTGGTGCAGCAGGTTCAGCGCATCAGTCTGCGGGGACCGCGGTCAGACGGCACGAACAATGTCGGCGGTAGCGCTGGCACTAATGGAGTCGAGCGCATGAATCCCCGTCTGTTTGCGCGTCAGAATGCTCCGGCCCGGACGACCAATGCTGTTGCTGCTCTTCCGATGCAGCGTGTTCCGCAGCAAGCTCAGCGGTTGAACCTACGCGTTCGCACGCCCCTCGGCGGCACGGGCGCTGCCGCTGGTAATGGCGGTAATGTTGTTCCTGCAGGTGGCGGGATTGCGGCAGGCAATGTCGCGCCTCCGATTCCTCCGCCGATTGACCCTAATGCCGTGCCGCTGGGGAACTGAGCGCGAGGATTGTTTGCTGGCCGTGACAGTCCGTGGTGGACTTTTCACTTGGTTCACTCGACCGATTGAGGGAGATTCTCTCCCGTGACCCGTTGCTCGATTCGAACCTTCTTTCTCGCGCCGCTGGCTGCCTTGCTGCTCGCTGCCGGCGCGATCCACGGTGTTCACGGCGCGGCCGACTCGAAGGATTTCCCACGGCTCGACCGCGCAAACCTTCTCTCCTATCGCGATAATGCGGGACGCACGAACCCCGTCGCGACTCTTGCTGATTGGCAGAAACGCCGCGCGGAGATTGTGCGCGGCATGGAACTCGTGATGGGCAAGTGGCCCGGTGCCGAGCGACGCGGCGCGCTCGACGTGAAGGTGGAGGAGGAGGCCGATTGCGGCACGTATGTGCGCCGGCTCATCACCTACGCGAGCGAACCGGGATCGCGCGTGCCCGCCTATCTGCTCATCCCCAAGGAAACGCTCGCGGGAAAAAAGCCGACCGCGGGCATCCTCTGTTTGCATCCGACGGACAATACCATCGGCCACAAAGTCGTCGTCGGTCTCGGCGGCAAAGCCAATCGCCAGTACGCCGCTGAGTTGGCCGAGCGCGGTTACGTGACGCTCGCGCCGGCGTATCCGTTGCTCGCGAATTATCAGCCGGACATCAAGGCGCTCGGCTGGGAGAGCGGCACACTCAAGGCGGCGTGGGATAATTCGCGCGGGCTGGATCTGCTGGCCGCGCTGCCGTTCGTGGATGCCCGTCGCGGTTTTGGCACCATTGGCCATTCGCTGGGCGGCCATAACTCGGTGTACACGGCGGTATTTGACGAGCGCATCAAGGTCATCGTCTCCAGTTGCGGGCTGGATTCGTATCTCGACTACTACGGCGGCGACGCGAAGAACTGGCAGCCCGAACGCGGCTGGTGTCAAACACGGTATATGCTCAAGCTCGCCGATTATCGCGGCCGACTCGCCGAAATCCCGTTCGATTTCCACGAGATGATCGGCGCGCTCGCCCCCCGCGTCTGCTTCATCAGCGCGCCGTTGAAGGATTCAAATTTCCGCTGGCAAAGCGTGGACCAAGTGGCTGCCGCTGCCGCGCCGGTTTATAAACTGCACAATCAACTGGGCAACCTGATCGTCGAACATCCCGACTGCGACCACGATTTCCCCGATGCGATGCGCACCCGCGCCTATCAACTCTTCGACCAACATCTCCGAACGAAATGAACTCCATGAGCCGCCGACAGTTCCTCGCCACTTCTGCCGCTGCGATTGCCACCGCATCGCATCTCACCGCTGCTGAAAAGAAAACGCCCGTCGTGGACACGCACGTGCATTGCTTCGCCGGCAAAGGCGACGCGCGTTTTCCTTATCATGCGCAGGCGCCTTATCGGCCCGAGGCCACCAGCGGGCCGGAGCTGCTGTTGAAGCGGATGAGCGAGGCAGACGTGGACTTCGCCATCATCGTCCATCCGGAGCCGTATCAGGACGACCACCGTTATCTCGAGCATTGCCTCGACGCGGGGAAAGGCCGCTTCAAAGGAACGATTCTCTGCTTCTCCGATCAACCCGAGTCGCTCAACCAATTGCCGCGGCTCGCCAAACGCGGCGGCATCGCGGCCGCACGCGTCCACGCCTACGCGCCCGAACGGCTGCCGCCATTCGGCAAACCGGCATTGCGGAAACTGTGGAAGCTCGCGGCCGATCACGGACTCGCGATGCAGCTGCACTTCGAGCCGCGTTTCGCTGCCGGCTTCGAACCGCTCATCAAGGAATT
>CAMASG010000020.1 GCA_945860945.1 Akkermansia muciniphila | reverse complement strand
ACGTGCGCTATCGGAACGCGTGGATCAAGGAACTCGATCTGAAAGACGCAAAGACGGACTTTTAAGGTTGCTCGAACGAACTAACCAGCGCGCGAGAAACCAATCAAGAAACCACTTCCCACCATGAACAGCAAAACCGCAGGCTACCTGATTTTTTACGGGGCATTCCTCATTTTCATGGGGCTGCTCGGCTACTTGTCGAACCCGGAAAAAGCAAAGACGGCGCTGATGTCCGGCGGCACCTTCGGTGTGCTTTCGATTTTGTGGGGCGTGCTCGGCGCGCGCGGCGTCCAGTGGAGCCAGCTCGCGGCCACGGTGACCACCGGCCTGCTGTCCTTGGTCTTCGCATGGCGATCGACCAAGAGTTGGCAAGCGGTGAGTGAGGGGAAGTCGGAGAAACTTTTCGCTGCGATTTTGATTACGGTGATGTTGGTAGGTTCCGTGCTGATGCTGCTGTGTTTGCTGCAGGCTCGCAAACCCACTGAGGCCGAGACGCCGACTGACACCAATTCCTGATATGCGTGCCCACCCAGATTGCAACGGCCCCTTCAACTGATACCAATGAAACCGATCAAGCGCATCGTCATGGTTGGAAAGTGAAGATGCGTGCGGGCGCAGTGAAGCCAATGCTTGTTCGCGGCGTCCGATGGGGCGTATTCTTACAGCCATGATGCGTTGGCTGCATCGTTTCGAAACAGGCAAAGAACCGGCCCAGCGGTGATGAATCGCAAGGCCGGTATTGTTTTGTGATGCGCTCTAGGTGTTTGAACCGTCGCCAGTGACGGGCGGTTCATTGTCCGGACGGGTCAGACCGCTGGAGCGGTCGGAGCGGCGCGTGTAGCCCCATTGACCATAGAGCGGCGAGTCATCGCCATGTTCAGGATGGCAGAGCAGTCCATGGACACAGCGTTGGTTGACGCCGTTCAGTTCGTCGCGTTGCAAATCGCGACGCGCTCGCGCACCGGCAAGTTGATTTTCGTGCCAAGCCACCTCCGTTTCCGTATCGCGATAGGCCATGAGGCCGCTCTGATGGTATTGGAACGTGACCCCGCCGAAGATCGTGTCAGGGCAGCAGCCTGACCAGCCGAGGTTGATGTTGTCTGCGGTTTCTGCGATGTGGTTAGTGGGCATATTTTGGCCTTTTGTTTGTATGCTCAACGCAGACGAGACTTTGGCTTAGGCGCCCACATAGTGGTTGCCCGAGCGAGAAACAGGCTTCAAATTGGAAACCTATCTCTCCCTACATATATTAATACACAGGGAAATCCGTGATGGGAACTTTCTCAGCCACTTTTTTTAACTGGTGCAGAAACAGACTAAAACGCCGTGTTTTTCTGATTTCCGGGGCGTAGGAACGGCTTTCCGATGTGTCGGAACGACAACCCTGAGCGTGGAAACGGCGTGCCCGAGGTCGGGAATGCTGTGCTGCTGTCCCGGAACGTCGTTCCTCTCCGTCGGCACGCTCTTCCAGAGCAGGGGAACGTCAATCCATCGCGTCGGAACGTTCGTCCTGAACGTCGGTGAGACGTTCCATCGCGCGGGATTCCTCTTCCCCCGCGCAGGAATCATCATCTTCATCGGCGTCGGCATTTTGAATATCCCAACCGTCGTGAGGTTTTGTTAATCTTCGTCCAGTGAGTTCACAGCGCATCATCATTGTCGGAGGCGGGGCGGCCGGTTTCTTCGCCGCCATCGCATGTGCGGAGGCGTCGCCGAAGGCCACGGTGATGTTGCTCGAGAAGGGGACGCATTTTCTCACGAAGGTCCGCATCTCCGGCGGCGGCCGCTGTAATGTGACGCATTCCTGCTTCGATGCGCGCGAGCTCTCGACGCGGTATCCGCGGGGGGCGCGGGCGCTCATCAGCATTTTTCAGCGGTTCCAGCCGCGCGACACCATCGAGTGGTTCGCCGCGCGCGGCGTCGCTCTGAAGCTTGAGGCGGACGGGCGGATGTTCCCGACGACGGACAACTCGCAGACGATCATCGATTGTCTGGTGAACGCGGCACACGCATCGGGCGTGGAGCTGCGCACGAACTGCGGTATGGATTCAGCAAAGCGCCGAGATGGCGGCGGGTTCGATGTGACGTTGTCGAATGGCGAAACGCTCGCGTGCGACCGGTTGCTGCTCGCGACGGGCGGTTGCCGTGCGGCGGTGGCGGGGCAGTTGGCCGCGTCGCTGGGGCACACTTTGGAACCACCGGTGCCGTCGCTGTTCACATTCCACATCGACACGCCATGGTTGCGCGAATTGCCCGGCGTCTCCGTCGCGATGATCGAGGCGAGCGTGCCGAGTGCGGGGCTGCGCGAGCGCGGGCCGGTGATGGTCACACACTGGGGTCTGAGCGGCCCGGTAGTGCTGCGGCTCTCGGCGTGGGGCGCGCGCGAGCTGGCGGCACGCGAGTATCGATTCCCGCTGCAGATTAATTGGTTGCCGCATCTCACCGTGGAAGCGTTGACGGCGGAACTTCAGCGCCAGAAACAAGCGAACCCGGCGCGGAGCATCGTGAACGCGTCCTTGTCGCCGCTGCCATCACGGCTCTGGGAACAGCTGGTTCTCGCCTCAGGAATCAAGCCGGTCACGCGGTGGGCGGAGCTTTCATCATCGGCGTTGCATCAGCTGGTGCAGCAGTTCACGCGCTCGGAATTTCCCGTCACCGGCAAGAGCCTGAACAAGGACGAGTTCGTGACGTGCGGCGGCGTGCGACTGGGCGAGGTGGATTTCAAGACGATGGAGAGCCGCGTCTGTCCCGGACTGCATTTCGCGGGCGAGCTGTTGGACATCGACGGCATCACGGGCGGGTTCAATTTTCAGGCGTGCTGGACGACCGGCTGGATCGCCGGCCGCGCAATGGCGGCCCATATCGGACGATGAGGTTTCCGTGAAGGCGCAGATGGGGATTGAATATTTCCCCGCTTCAGGCATTAATACGGTGTGGGTCGTTTGAGAAACTTCTTCCTCATTCTTACAGCCTTTGTTTGGCTGTCGGCGACGTTGCATTGCCAGCTTGAAACCTTGCCCGGTCTCGAATTTCTCGTGTGCCACGCTGAAGATTCTTCCAGCGAATCGGATTCGCATTGTGACGACACATGCTGCTCGGTAGAGCATGCGGCTTACAGAAGCGAGCACCAGCAGCAGACATTGCCAGCGCCCAGATTGCTGCCGATCTTGTCCTCCCCGGTGCTGGTCGTGAGCGACACTTTGCCGGAGGAACTCATCCTTCGCGCGCACACTTCAGTTCCGCTGGGGTTCCCATCGTCTTGGCAATTTTCCTCTCGTGCCGCGCTTTCCCCGCGCGCGCCTTCCCACGTTTCGTAAGTAGTCTTCGGCTTTGCCGAGGGCTTTTCCTTTCCATCGGGCGCATCGCCGCGCCTGCAAATCCTGTTCGCTAAAGTCTGTTCGTTATGTCCGTCGTGTCCGTGTTGTGACCGTTTTAAAATTTATGAAACAGCCAAGTCCTTTGAACTGCTGCCGCCCATTGGCCGTGGCGGCGCTCGCCCTTTCACTAGCCACCCTGACCGTGCCCATCGCGCACGGACAGGAAACACCCGCCGCCACTGTTGCCACGAACACCGCGATCTCGATTGACGCGCTCGTGTTCGAGGCGTTGGCGAAGAATCTTGAGCTCAAGTTTTACGAGGCTGAGATCATCGCCGCGAAAGCCGGGCGCAAGACGGCAGGGCTGCTTCCCAATCCGGAGGTGAGCAGCAATGTCGGTCAGAAGACCGTGCGTGATGCCGGCTTGCGCAGCGAAGGGGTCGCGTGGTCGGTCTCCGTCGTGCAGCCATTCGAGTGGCCGGGGCGCATCGGCTTGCGCAAGGCCATCGCGAACCACGATATCGAGCTGGCCGAGCTGGGCTACGCGCGGTTCAAGCTCGTGCTCGCCGGCCGTGTGCGGACGTTGGCCTACGGATTGTTCGCTGCGCAAGAGAAGGCCGCCGCCGCAAGCGAAGTGGCCGCTCGGTTTCATGCCTTGCGTGAGGTGCTCGTGCAGCGTGATCCGGCGGGGCTGACGCCGTTGCTCGAGATGCGTATCATCGAGGCGACGGAATTGAACGCGCAACGGAAGGCGAGCGAGTCGCTGCTGGCGGTGCAGGTGGCCTTGCTGGAATTGAATCAACTGCGCGGTGTCGTGCCGGGGGCGCGCCTGTCCGTCGCTCAAACCGATCTCCTTTTCCGTCCCGCGGAAAAGATCGAGGCGCTGAGCGCGCTCGCGCGGACGAATAACTTCGAGCTCCGCGTGCGTGCGGTGGAGCTGGCGCAGCAGGGGTTCCGCGTGGATTTGGCGAAGAACGAGCGTTATCCCGCCATCAGCATCGGGCCGATTCTCTCCGAGGAACGCAACGGCAACAGCCGCGAGCGCATCATCGGCGTGGGCGTCTCGGTGCCGATACCGCTGTGGAATCAGAACAAGGGAAACATCGAAGCCGCTGCGGCGCGCCGGATGCAGGCGGAGGTTTCGTTCGCCGTCACGGAGCGCGAGATTCAACGGAAGGTCATCGAGTCGGCGCTGGCTTACGAGACGAAGCTCCGCGAGATGGCGAAGCTCCGGCCGGATGCCGTGCAACATTTCAAGGAAGCCGCGGAAGTCGCCGACCGGCATTACCGGTTGGGCGCCGTCCCCATCGCCACCTACATCGAACTGCAGAAGCAGTGCCTCGAAGCGGCGGAGGGGTTGCTCAACACAAAAAGGGAAGCGCTCGAAGCGGCCGCTCAACTGGAACAGCTCACCGGCTTGTCGCTGCTTCTGGTCAACGCGAACACGGTTGAGAAGGAGAAATGAAACCGAGCCGCTTGATCGCATTTGCCCTGCTGGCAATTTACGCCTGTCTCGCTGGTTGCGATGGCAAGCCGGTGAAATCCGCCGTTGGCGAAACGGATCCCGGGGACGCGGGCGGCATCACCTTCAAGCCCAAGGAAGGACTCTCCGTCCCCGATGACATTGCTCGGCATATCGGCCTGAAGCTCGACGACGTGATGAAGCGCAAGGTCAACGACCAGCTCAGCTTCACCGCGCAAGTGTATGCCGAGGCGGAGCCTCGAGCCCAGCGTGTCATCGTCGCCAGCGCGTGGGTGGACTCGACGCTCGCCAAGTCCCTGCGGAGTGGTGCGGACATTGTCGCCACCACCGGCGGCCACTCCATCACCGGCGTTGTCACTCGTGTTTTACTCGCGGCCAACACCAACTCCCTCGCCGAGGTTCTAATCGAACTCCGCGCCGAGCAGAGCGAACTCAAGATCGGCGACTTTGCGCGCGTCACCGTCGCTACAACGGGCAGAGAAGCCGTGATGGCGGTGCCTCGCGCCGCAGTGCTGCACACCACCGAGGGCCATTTTATTTACATCCTCAACGGCAAACACATCATCCGTGCCGCCGTGAAAGTGGGCGGCGCCCAAGACGGCTTCGTGGAAATCAAAAGCGGTCTGCTGGCCGGTGACAAAATCGCCGTGGCCGGTGTGGCGATGTTGCGGCTCGCCGAATTGCATCACACCAACGGCGGCGACGCCTGCTGTGTCCCGCGCTAACCTATGTTGAATCGACTTCTCGAAGGCTCCCTGCGCCAGCGGCCGGTCGTCCTGCTCGCCGCCGCCGTCCTCGCCGCCGTGGGCATCTGGTCCGCGCTGCGGCTGCCGCTGGACGCCGTGCCGGACATCACGAATCCGCAGGTGCAGATCAACGTCACCGTCGCCGCGCTCGCGCCGGAGGAGATTGAGATGCAAGTCACTTTCCCGCTCGAAAACCAGATGAGCGGCATCCCCGGCATGATTGAGCTGCGCTCGCTTTCCAAGTCCGGCCTCTCGCAAGTCACCATGATTTTCGAGGATGGCACCGACCTGTATCGCGCCCGCCAGCTCGTGAGCGAGCGTCTCCAGCAAGTGACGCAAGATTTGCCTCCGGGTCTCACGCCCAAGCTCGCCCCCATCGCCACCGGCCTCGGCGAAATCTTTTACTACGGCGTGGATTACCGCGCTAACGCCACAAATAAACCGGCCACGCGCCGCGATCAGTTGATGGCGCTCAAGCTCATTCAGGATTACCAAATCAAACCGCTCCTGCGCCAGACCCCCGGCGTCGCCGAGGTCAACACGAGCGGCGGCTACGAAAAAGTGTTCGTCATTCAGCCCGATCCTGCGCGACTCATCAGCGTTGGAATGACGTTGACCGAGCTGGCTAGTAAAGTCGCGGAGAACACGCGCAATGCCGGCGGCGGGCTTGTGGAACTCGGCGGCGAACAAATCACCATCCGCGCCAACAGCCGTGTCATGCGCAGCGAGGAACTGGGCGAGCTGCCGCTCAAATTCGGCGCGGGTGTCCGGCCCATTCTCGTGCGCGATGTCGCCACCGTCGGCATCGGCACCAGCTTCCGCATCGGCGCGAGCACGGAGAACGGGGAGGAATCGTTGCTCGGCGCGGCCATCATGACGGCGGGCGAGAACTCGAGGCTCGTCTCCGTCGCCGTTCGCGAGAAGCTCAAGGAAATCCAGGCGAAGCTCCCGCCCGATGTCGAGATTCATACCCTCTACGACCGCAGCGAACTGGTGAACCGTACCATTCGCACAGTGGAGACCAATCTGGCTGAAGGCGCGCTGCTCGTGGTGGGCGTGCTCTTCCTGTTGCTCGGCAACATTCGCGGCGCGATCATCGTCGCGCTGGCCATCCCGCTTTCCATGTTGTTTGCGATGGTGGGTATGGTCGAGCTGCACATCCCCGGCAATCTGATGAGCCTCGGCGCGATTGATTTCGGCCTCATCATTGATGGCGCGGTGGTGATGGTGGAAAATATCCTGCGGCGACTGGGAGAGAAACAGCATCAACTCGGCCGTATGCTGACGCCGAAGGAACGGTTGGAGGGCGTGCTGACCTCCGCGAAGGAAGTCGCGAGCCCGATGTTCTTCGGTGTGCTCATCATCACCGTGGTCTATGTCCCGATTCTCGCGCTGGAAGGCATCGAGGGGAAGATGTTCAAACCGATGGCCCTCGTCGTCATGCTCGCGCTCGGTGGAGCGCTCGTGCTCGCCGTGACGCTGATGCCGGTGCTCTGCTCCTTCCTGCTCAACGGAAAAATCCACGAGGAAGACAACTGGCTCGTCCGCCAGACCAAGCGCTTTTACACACCGTTGCTCGACTTCGGCCTACGGCGGCGCGCCTACATCGTGCTGCCGTCCATCGCTCTCTGCGTTGCCGCCGGACTGGTCTTCCAAAAGCTCGGTGCGGAGTTCATTCCGCAACTCGACGAAGGCGACGGCGTCTTCCAGCTCGTCAAATCCCAGAGTGCCGGCCTCCAAAGCTGTCTGGAAATCCAGAAACAATCCGAGCGCATCCTCCGCGCCGAGTTCCCCGAGATCAAAGTCGTCTTCTCCCGCATGGGCGCGGCCGAGATCGCCACCGACCCGATGGATCCGAGCGACGCCGACACGTACCTCATGTTCCAGCCGCGCGAGATGTGGCGTAAAGAAAACGGCCGCACCATCACCAAGGAGCGGCTGATGGAACTGATGCAGCAGACTCTCGCCCAAAAAGTCCCCGTTCAAGCCATCCTCCCGAATCAACCCATCCAGATGCGCTTCGACGAAATCATGGCCGGCGCGCGTGCCGAGCTATCCTGCAAAATCTTCGGCGACGATTACGCCACGCTCGAAGGCCTCGCCGAGGAAATCCGCGATACGCTCCGGAAAATCCCCGGCGCGGGCGACGTGGAGTTCGACAAGATTGGCCGCGTCCCCCAAATCGAAATCACGCCCGACCGCGCTGCGTTGCGCCGTTACAACCTCCACGCCGACGACGTGAACAAGGTCGTGGAAACCGCGCTCGCAGGCGCGTCTGTCGGCGCCATTCAGGAAGGCAATCGCCGTTTCCCCATCGTGGTCCGCCTTGCCGAGGAACAGCGCTCCGACCTCGACGTCATCCGCCGCCTTCCTGTCGGCACCGACAACGGCGGACTGCTCGCACTCGGCCAACTCGCCACCGTTACCAACCTCAACCAAATCGGCATGATCAAACGCGAGAATGCTCAGCGCCTCGTGACCATCCTCATCAACGTGCGCGGACGCGATACTTCCAGCTTCGTCGCCGAAGCCGAAACTGCCGTGCGCGCCAATGTGAAATTTCCCGAGGGCTACTATCACGAGTTTGGTGGACAGTTTCGCAATCTGGTGAAGGCGAAGGAACGCTTGATGATTGTCGTGCCACTGGCGCTGGCGTTCATCTTCGTGCTGCTCTTTCTCAGCTTCGGCTCCGTGCGGCAGGCCGCGCTCATTTTCGTGTGCGTCCCGCTGGCTGTGACCGGCGGCGTCTTCGCGCTGTGGGTGCGCGAAATGCCTTTCACCATCAGCGCCGCCGTCGGGTTCATCGCGCTTTCCGGCATCGCTGTGCTCAACGGCATCATGCTCATCAGCTTCATCAACCAATTGCGCGAGCAAGGCCGCACTCTCCGCGACGCCGTGGTGGAAGGCACACTCACGCGCTTGCGCCCGAAGCTGATGACCGCGCTCGTCGCCAGCTTCGGCTTCGTCCCGATGGCGATTGCGACCGGCGCAGGCGCAGAGGTGCAGAAGCCCCTCGCCACCGTCGTTATCGGCGGCATCATCACCTCCACCTTTCTCACCCTCGTACTGCTGCCCGTCCTCTACGAGTGGATGGAGAGAAAAGTTCAAAGCTCAAACAAAATCCCGGACGCCGATAAACCAATCGCGTGAAACCCCTCGCCCTCATCGCCGCTTGTCTGATGACCACGTCGTCGGCTTCCGCCCACGGCATCTCGGACGCGGACAAGCAGCGCATTCTGGAAGGCGGGAACATCGAGTACCTCAAGCTCGGCGCGACCCACATGCTGACGGGCTACGATCACCTGCTGTTTCTGTTCGGCGTGATGTTCTTTCTGACGCGGTTCCGGGATGTGGTGAAATTCATCACGGCGTTCACCGTGGGCCATTGCCTCACGCTGGTCTTTGCCACGCTCCTGCGCATCCAAGCGAACTACTACCTCGTGGATGCCGTGATCGCCCTGACCATCTGTTACAAGGCGTTCGACAATCTCGACGGGTTCAGAAAATATATCGGGGTTCAGCCGCCGAACCTGCTCGCGGCGGTGTTCGGCTTTGGCTTAATCCACGGCTTCGGACTTTCCACCCGTCTGCAAACGCTGCCGCTCGGCCAGGACGGCCTCGTGCTGCGCATCCTCTCGTTCAATGTCGGCGTGGAACTGGGCCAGATCGCGGCGCTCGCTGGCATGGGGCTGTTCCTCTCCGGTTGGCGGCGCACGGCCTCGTTCGCCAAGTTCAGCCAGGTAGCGAATGCCGCACTGATGTTCGCCGGGTTGCTCCTGCTCCTCATGCAATTGCACGGCTACCAGCACACCCGCTTCCCGGAAGAATTTCCGTTGAACAAGGACGAACACTTCGAGTTGCACCAGAAGATGGAGGGCAACCGCGATCGGGGAACGGACGCGAGGACCAACATGGTCGAAAAAACTTCACCACCAAACCAGTAAGCATAACCGACCGGCAAAACAAAAACTGACCTATGGAAAAAATAACACTCGTCGCGATGATCTTTTTGGCCTGCCTCGCCTTCACCGCCACTCCTCTTCTACCCCAGGAAAAGAAATCCGCTCCCGCCACGGAGGGAGGCGGCCACAGTCACTTCACCAAAATCCCCGCGACCGTGGAGGGGATTTGGAAGGCGATTCAGAAGCAGCAGGCGGGATTGGTCGACACTGTGGCCAAGAAAGATTTAGGCGAGGCCCACGATCACGCCTTCGCCATTCGCGACCTCGTGAAGGCTCTGCCGGCCAAAGTTTCCGCCGAGCACAAAACCAACGCCGCAGCCGGGGCCAAGGAAATCACGAAACTCTCCGCCGACATCGACAAGTCCGGCGCGGCGGGCGCGCAGAAAGCCACCGAAGCGAACGTAAAGAAAATGGGCGAGGCCATCCTTGCTCTCCAAACTAAACTTCAGACCTCCGAACTCAAAAAGTAACAGCCTCAAATCAGAATTCGCATGAAAACCTCATTGAAACTGCTCTCCCTCACAATCGCGCTCATCGCCGCTGCCGCCCTCACTGCCTGCAAGAAGGACGAACATGCCGGCCATAACCATGGCCCCGGCGAAGGCCACGGCCCAGCCAAAGCCGTCAAGCCCATCGCTGGACCGAAGGGCGGAAAATTGTTCGATAACGCCGCCCCACGCGCTGAGTTCCTCATCGGCGCGGACCGCCGCGTCACCGTCGGCTTCTACGATGCCCAACTCAAACCCGTCCCCGCCACCGGCCAAGTCATCACCGTCTCCGCCGAGCCGAAGTCCGGCAAGGTGGCCTTGACGATGGAAGCCAAAGACGGCGCGTTCGTCTCCAAAGAAGCACTGCCCGAGGGCGAGGGCTACAACCTCGCCGTCCAAGTGAAAGCCACCGCGGAGGCCGCCCCACAGAACTTCCGCATCACGTTCGATCTCCACGACTGCGGCGGCTGCAAGCTCAAGGAATACGCATGTACCTGCGACCATTGAATGACTGCTGAGGCGGTATTCAGTTCAGCTCAAATTGTTTCAATCAAGGTGGCGACGTTAAAATATTCGGTGCGGGCGCACTGAAGCGCAGGCTTGTCCGCGGCGTCCGAAGGGTCGTAATCTTGAAAATCATGATGCGCCGTTTCTGGATAGTGGCTCTTCTCTGCTCGGGTGCGATCGCTCTGCACGCGCAACCGCTCCAGTATGAGCTTGGCGATCCGCCGCATAATTACTGGAAGCGCACGCCGAGCGATCGCTTCGCGAAGTTCCGCGCTGATCTCGAGGCGGGCCGCGTCGTGCTCGATGCGACCAGTGAGAAAACCTATCTCGTGAGTCTGCTGCGTGCGCTCGGTATTTCGGCGGCGACGCAGACGCTCGTTTTCTCCACCACGAGTTTGCAGCTCAGCCTCATCTCGCCGCGCAACCCGCGTGCGATTTATTTCAACGAGGACGTCTATATCGGTTTCATCCCCGGCGGAAAGATTGAAGTGGTGTCGGTGGATCCCGACCTCGGCGGCGTCTTCTACCTCTTCGATATTCCGCGCGGCGGCGGTGTGCCGCGAATCGAGCGCGCGACGCGTTGCATGAATTGCCACGCGGGGGAAGAGACGGGTCGCGTGCCGGGTGTGCTGATTAAGTCCGTCGTGCCGGGTCCATCGGGAGGCAGCCTCGAGTCGTTCCGGCAGGAATTGATGGGGCACGCGGTGCCGCTGGCCGAGCGTTTCGGCGGGTGGCACGTGACGGGCGCGGGCAGTTTCACGAACCACTGGGGCAACCTCATCGGCCGTTCGACGCCGCCGGGCATGGTCAAGATTCCCATCCAGCCGGGAACGCAGTTCAGCTACGCGCGGTATCCCGTGGCGACGAGCGATCTGCTCGCGCATCTGCTGCACGAGCATCAGGCCGGATTCGTGAACCGCGCCGTCGAAGCGACCTACCGCACGCGCGGATATCTCGATGCGGACAAAGGCCAACTCAGCGCAGCGCACGCGGCGGACCTCGACAAGCAGGCGCACGCACTCACGCGCTACATTCTCTTCGCCGATGAAGTTTCGCTGCCGTCCGGCGGCGTGGCAGGGGACGTGGAGTTGAAGGCGGATTTCCTGAAGAGCCGTCGCGCGACACATGCCGGGGCATCGCTGAAGGATCTTGATTTGCGCACGCGCATCTTCAAGTACCGCTGCAGTTACATGATCTACAGCGCGGCCTTTCAAGGGTTGCCGCCGGAGATGAAACAGCGCGTGTGGCGTCGGCTTGCCGAGGCGCTGGATACCGCGAAGCCCGTTGCCGAATACACCTATCTGCCCGCGCTCGAAAAACAGGCCATCCGCCAAATCCTGCGCGAGACGTTGACCGATTTGCCGAAGGGTTGGTGACACCTTTCCATCTGAGTGATGGAAAACAAAAACGGGCGCCTATTGCTAGGCGCCCGTCGTGTTAAACGGTCGAAGGCTTAGTTCGCCTTCTCGGTCTTCTCACCAGCCTGAAGCCAACCGGAGATGCCGGCGGACATGTGCTTGATGTTCTTGTAGCCGAGCTTCTCAGCGGCGTTGGCAGCCGCTTTGTAGGCGCTGCAGGACGGGCCGCCGCAGTAGGCAACGACGAGGGCGTTCTTGTCGGCCGGGAGGGACTCGGCGAACTTCGCCTTGACGGCCGTGAAATCAACGGCGGTCGGGACGTGGCCCTTCTTGAAGGAGGCCGAGCCCATCACGTCGATGATGGTGACCTTCTTGTCAGCGATGGCCTTCTTGAGGTCGGCGATGCTGATGTCCGGGAATTCACCGGCATATCCGGACGCGGCGATGACAGTGGTGGCGATGAGTGCGAGGAGTTTCTTCATTTGTGTTGGGGGGTTTGTTGTTGGTCGCCTAGCCGCGGCAGACCGATTCTTTAGGTTAGAAGCACCGCACTGTGGCGGCAGCATCCATCAGAAACCGATTTACATGGCTAGGCATCGGTATTTGAGACGGCGGTGAGCCTAAACATCATCAAAATATTCGCAATCCCCAATTTAAGGAGCCATCCGAAGGGTGGCTTTGACGATTAACCCGATGGTTGCGCGGGCATCACTGCCAGCGAGGATGTGTCTGGGGGGAATCTCAAAGTTTCCAGTGCCACTGACCGTTGACGAGAATCCAGACCGTTGGTTTTTCGTCCTTCTTCCATACGTCCTTCTCACGGTGGCTGGTGGAGAGGGTTGCGATCTTGAAATCGTCCGAGAACTCAATCTTGTCGATGCGGAAGTCTTCCGGCGTCAACTTCCCTAATCCCACCAGCAGGCGAATCACGCCCCATGTGATTTTTGCCTTGGCCTCGTTCTTCGCCGAGTCGGGATCAATAATCTTGGCGAAGGCTGCGAAGTCATCTTTGCAGATGGCGGTGGCGCCATCGGTGTAACGCTGCTTGATGATTTTTTCATGTTTGGCCTTGGCACAGCCAGTAAAGAAAACGACCGACAACAGGGTAATGGCGAGGAGACGGAGGAGGGATGCGTTATTCATGGTGATCTGGGCGTTCAATGTTCTATTAAAGACGTTGCAGACGTAATAGCAGCGTCGCCGGCTTGGCAAGGAGAGAGTCTTGTGTGACTGATCCGCACCAGAGGTTGTTTGCGATACCGTTCAAAGGGCGAGGTTCGCGTCGGTCACAGCACCGTCGCTGGCGGTGTTGACGAGGTGGGCGTATTTGGCGAGCACGCCGCGGGTGTAACGCGGGGCAGGGCGTTTCCATTTCTTGAGGCGCGCTTTGATTTCCTTGGCAGGGACGCCGAGGGTGATGGCGTGTTTCTCGGCGTCGATGGTGATTGGGTCGCCGTTCTTCACGATGGCGAGCGGTCCGCCCTCGTGAGCCTCGGGTGTGACGTGGCCGACGACGAAGCCGTGGCTGCCGCCGGAGAAGCGGCCGTCGGTAATGAGTGCGACATCTTTGCCGAGGCCTTTCCCCATGATGGCGCCGGTGGGGGAGAGCATCTCGCGCATGCCGGGGCCGCCTTTCGGTCCTTCGCTGCGGATGATGATGACGTGGCCTTTTTTGACGCGGCCGTCGAGGATCGCGGCGAGAGCCGTCTCCTCGCTTTCAAACACGATGGCCTTGCCGTCGAAGCGCAGGCCTTCCTTGCCGCTGATTTTGCCGACGGCACCATCGGGGCAGAGGTTGCCGCGGAAGATGACGAGGTGGCTGTCCTTCTTGATGGGGTTTGAAAACGGCCGGATAATCTCCTGACCGGCGGGGTACGGCTTCACGTCCTTCAAATTCTCAGCCATCGTTTTGCCGGTGACGGTGAGGCAATCGCCGTGGAGCAAGCGGGCGTCGAGCAGCATCTTCATGAGCGGCGTCTGGCCGCCGATGGCGACGAGTTCACTCATGAGGAAGCGGCCGCTCGGCTTCACGTCGGCGAGGACGGGGACGCGTTTGCCGATGCGTGTGAAGTCGTCGATGGTGAGCTTCACACCGGCGGCGTGAGCCATGCCGAGCAGGTGGAGAACGGCGTTCGTGGAGCCGCCGAGAGCGATGATGACAGTGATGGAATTCTCAAAGGCCTTCTTCGTCATGATGTCGAGAGGCCGGATGCCGAGCTTGATGAGATTGAGCACGGCGGCGCCAGCGGCGCGTGCGTCAGCGGCTTTCGCGGGCGAGATGGCGTTCTGCGCGGAACTGTTCGGCAGTGACATGCCGAGCGCTTCGATGGCGCTGGCCATGGTATTGGCGGTGTACATACCGCCGCAGGAACCGGCGCCGGGGATGGCGTTCTCTTCGATGACAGCCAACTCGGCGTCGTTGATCTGACCGCTGGCGTGCTGGCCGACGGCCTCGAAGCAGCTCACGATATCGAGCTTCTTGTCCTTGAGCCACGCGGCGGTTTGTTCGCGCAGGCGCTTCTCGGCGAGGATGCCGGCGATGCAGCCGGGGAGAATCGTGCCGCCATAGACGAAGACGGACGGGCGATTGAGCCGCGCCATCGCCATGACGCACGCGGGCATGTTTTTGTCGCAGCCGCCAATGGCGACGAGTCCATCGAAGCCTTCGCAGCCGACGACGGTTTCAATCGAGTCAGCGATGACCTCCCGCGAAACGAGCGAATACTTCATTCCCTCCGTGCCCATCGAGATACCGTCGGAGATGGTGATGGTGTTGAAGATGACGGCCTTGCCGCCGGCCTTGTTCGCGCCGGCCTCGGATTCGCGCGCGAGCTGGTCGATGTGCATGTTGCACGGCGTGACCATGCTCCAAGTCGAGCAGATGCCGATCTGCGACTTTTTGAAATCGGCGGACTTGAAACCGACGGCGTGCAGCATGGCGCGGCTGCCGGCGCGTTCAGCGCCGTCCACGACGAGAGCGGAATGGGCGCGGGCGAGAGCGTTCTTGGTAGCGTTCTTCTTCATAAATGGAGAGGGAGTGTCACTGAGAAAAATGGGGCTGGCAAGGCGTGCGAAGAGACACGGTCAGCGATTGGCGGCCGATGCTGGTTGGCGGACCTGCAACAGCAGAGGCAGGGAAGTTTGCGCGCCTTCGTTGCCGGAGGTGGAGCGGGCATTGCCGAGCACGGCGTGGAACGGGCGGTCCTGTTCCTGAACCCACTTGGAACAGGAGAGGAAGATCTCGCGCTCGGTTTCGCCGGCGGCGATCTGCACGCCGTTGAGGCCGATGTTATCGACGATGACGCCGTGCGGAAGGTTGTCCACATTGAGGCTCACGATGTCGTTGTTGCCATTGCGCCGCACTTTGAGCAGCACGGAGACGGTCTGGCCGGGAGCGATGACGACGGGTTGGCGATCGGCGCGCGCTGGGAAATTCGCGAGGTCGAGGAGCAGCTTCGGCGAGGGCGCGGCGAGCTTCACAGAAGTGAACGCATTGAAGCCACGGGTGGCCATTTGACCGGCGATTTGCGCGGAGGCGACAGCTTTTAACTTCGACCAGTCAGCGGCTTTTTCATCCGTGGCGGGCAACGCGTAAAGCGTGCCATCGGCGTCATCATGGCCGGCCTCGATGATGAGCGGCGTGGAGACGACGAAGCCCGCGGGGACGCCGGTGAACTCGACGCGAATCGCACCATCGAAACCGTCATGCCGCTCCGCACGGATATTGAAACCCTTGCCGGAATCACGCGCCAGATTCGGAGTGTTGCCGGAGAGCGTGATAGTGAAATCGGGCGCGGCGCGGCGCAGGCTGAGACGATAAGCGAAGCGGTCGCCGGAAAGTCCGCGGCTGTCGGTGACGCGCGCGAGATAGTTTCCATCGGCTGGCGCGGTGAAGAACAGACGCGAGTCCGCACCGAGCCGCCGCTCGGCATCATCATCGTTCGCGTAGTTCACGGTGAAAATCGGCAGACCGGTGGGCGCGGATTTCGATCCGAGCGGTCGCGGCACAACGGTGTAGGAAGGCGTTTCGAGCGCGAGCGCAGTGGCGCTGGTGTCGAAGAAACCTCTACGTTTGCCGGCGCTGCTGTAGAAAAGAAAACCGCCATCAGGGCCGCGCGGCATGCGGAAAATCTTGCAGACCTCGCCTTGAAAATAGACCAACTCGTTCAACTCCATCTCTTCCCATTTCTCGAGACGGATGTCGGCGTTGTTCGCGTCCACGCCGCGGAAAGTGACGGCGGAATCGCGCACGGCCTGCAACAGCACGCGCGGCACAGGGCGTCCGTCGTCGTGCAAAATCTCAACCTTCGTATCCACCGGCGAACCGCGCCGCGCGGCGAGCGTCTCCACCAACCACGTCTCGCCAGATTTGGCGGCGAAGCGAAAGAGGTCGGCGTCGGGCGAGTTGCCTGCGGAGCGGATGCGTCCGTGAGCCGCGCCGGGGGCGCTCATCGCCGTGGCGCGAGCAGGCGTATCGTTCGGTTCGGCTTCGAGCGTCTCCGTGTCGGTGGTGACCATCACTTTAAAACCAGCGCGTGCGCGGAACTTCTCCGCATCGAGCGGCACGTCGGCCTCGCCGGCGGCGCTCGCTTTCACGATGGCACGTGCGTTGACGGGGAGGTTCACGCCGATCAATTCCACGGTGCGGTTCGTGCCAGTGGAAACGGTGAGCGGATAAACACTGGTGACGAAAGCGAACCCGCCCATCGTGAGCCGATAGAAATGCTCCGGCGACGCGGCGAATTGCTGGTCGGTGACACGCACACGATAACCGTCCGCGCGCGCGAAGGTGTGAGCGAGGAGCGGTTCGCCGCCCTCGAAACCATTACTGACGGCGAGAACCGCGCCGTCGTCGTCGAGGATCGTGAGTGCGAGATTCGCGGCCTTCGATCCGAGCGGCTTGGCGGCGAGGTCGAACACAATCGTCTGGCCGGATTTTACGGTGAAACGGAATTCATCCACCTCGCCCGGCTTCAACAATGCACCCCACGCGCTAGCGGGCAACGCGCTGGGCGTCGCGGTTTCAGTGACTTGTGGAAGGTCGTCTACGAAGAGCTTGAGTCGCGCGCTTTCGCCGTTGGTGCTCGCGATGGAAATTTCGTAACCACCACGCGGCAAATCGGTCGTCGATGTGATCTCGGCGAACGCAGCATTTTTGCCGTTGCGTGCGTCGTGCAGGATTTTCCCGGAAAGCTTGGGGTGATGAAGTTTCAACTCGAGCGAGCCAGTGAGGTTGTCGCCTGTGAGTTTCAGCTTCGTCATCACGCCGCGTTGGATGCCGCGCGGTTCAGAGGTGGCGAGCACGGGTGCGGCGGGCTTAGCCGGAGCGGTTTTTGTTTCAGCGGCACGAAGCGGCAGGCTGGACAACAGGAGGAGAAGCAGGAGCAGTGGGCGCATGGTCAGTTATTTTTGCGCGGAGGATTGAGGTCGTGAAATTCGAGCGAGCCATCGAGTCGGCCGATGGCGAAATGAGATTCGTCCTTCAGGAAAGTGACGGCAGGGGACCAATCGGGCTGTCCGGTGAGAAGATGTTTCTCCTTCAAATCGCCCGCGTCCCAGAGTTTCACGGTGCGGTCGTTGGCGGCGGAGAGGAGATGACGTCCGTCGCGCGAGAAGGCGAGTTTGAGAATCGCGCCTTCGTGGGCGAAGCGGGATTCGAGCAGCGGGTTCGTCGTCTCGGCGGCCTTCTCGCTGATGGCCCAGACGCGGATGCGGTTGTCCACGCCACCGGCGAGGAGACGTTTACCGTCAGGACTGAAGGCGATGGTGTAAAGTTCCTTGAGTGATTGCGCGAGCGTGTCGCGCCGCTCACCGCTCGCGACATCCCAAAGTTTCACCGTGCGATCGGCGCTGGCGCTGGCGAGAAGTTTGCCGTCCGGCCGAAAATCGAGTGCGAATACCGCGCCGTTGTGGCCGTTCAACGTCTTGATTTGCCCGGCAGTCGCGGCGTTCCACAGAATAATTTTCTGATCGTAACTGCCGCTGGCGAGCGTTGAGTTGTCGGGCGAAAGGGCGAGGGAATAGATGGCGTCGCGATGGCCATCGAACACGCGAACAAGGGTGGCGTCGGCAGTTTTGAACTGGCGGATTTCACCAGCGAGTCCGGCTTCACCGGCGGCGGCGAAGAGGTGCGCGCCATCGGTGGTGAAAGCGAGGGCGTTCACTTGTCCATGCAGACCGGTGAGTGTGCGGAGTAGCGCGTGCGTAATCCCATCGCGTAACTCGACCACGCCGTGACGCGCGACGGCGACGAGGTTCGGTTTCGGGGCGTAGGCGAGGGCGTTAATCGGCGAACGTGGCGTGCCACGTGGCGCGATCTTCGGCAGATTCGCGAGTCGCCCGATTTCCTGACCGGCTGTAGGCGCGGGCGCACCGGCATCAATCCACGCGCGGATGATGGCGATTTCGTCTGCGGCGAGATGCTTGCGATTGCCGGGCGGCATGAACTGGTTCTTACCCTTCCGTCCCGAGGTGCCATCGAGAAACTTCACCATCAAACTTTCGCTACTTTTTCCGGGAACGATAATCGCACCGTTCTCGCCGCCTTTCATCAACGCGGCGAACGATTCGAGAACCAAGCCGCCTTCGGGATCCTGCTGCGCGTGGCAATCGAGACAATGCTTGGTGAAGATCGCGGCTGCAGCGGCGTAGTCCGCTTTTGGCGCGGCCAGCGTGTCGAACGCGGCCAGCGGAAGAAGGAATAGCAATGAGAGGGCGTGACGCATGGTTCAGTGGTTGAACAAAAACTCTTTCGTGCTGAGCAGCGCCCAGAATAAATCCTCGACGGCTTCACGTCGACTGGCGGTTCCGGCGCTGGCGAGAAGTTCGGTGGAACGTTTTAATTCATCGGCGGAAGGGAGTCGCGACAACGAGATCAGGAAGGCTTCCTCGACGAGTTGTTCATTCGTCATTTTCGCCCCGAGGAGTTTCGCGAAACGGTTGTTGGGCGACTTGAGTTTCTCATTGAGCGTGTCGCCGTTAGAGATGTGGAGCATCTGCGCGACGCTCGGTTGACTAGTGCGCTCGCATTCGCAGGTTTGCGTGCGATCGGCGTGACCGAAGGTTTTCAGGAAATACGACGCGATGTTCGCGTCGGGTAACTGCAGAGCGCGTAAGCCAGCAGGATAAGCGGGGCCGGTACCACGATTGGCGTTGCGGAGATCTTGCCGGAACTCCGTCGGCACGGCGGTGACTTGGCTGGCGGCGTCGAGGATGACCTCGGCCATCAGGCGGCGCGGGAAGTAACGGGAGTAGAAACGCATGTCGCCTTCGTTGCCGGCGACGGTCTGACTGGAGCGTTGATACGTCTCGGACTGGAGCATCGCGCGCATCAACGCCTTGAGATCGAAACGCTGGTCAGCGAGGAATTTCGAGGTGGCGGAAAGAAGTTTCTCGTTGCTCGCGGGATTGGTCACGCGCAGATCGTCCGCTGCTTCGACAATCCCAACGCCGAAGAAGTTCGCCCAAATGCGGTTGACGATCGCGCGTGTGAAATATGGATTCTCCCGCGAGGTGAGCCAATCGGCGAGGGCGGTCCGCCGATCAACGGGCGAATCCATCGGCAACACTTTGCCTTCGAGCGGACGCGGCGGTTGCGGTCGGCCGGTGCGCGGTTGGATGAGGTCACCCTCGGTGGCGGCGAAGATGATGCGGTCGCCTTCGCCAGCGCCATTCTTTGCGCGAACACGGGCGAAGAGATTCGCGAAACCGAAGTATTCGTCGTTCGTCCATTTCTCCATCGGATGGTTGTGGCACTTGGCGCAGTTCACCGACATCGCGAGGAAAGCCTGCGTGGTGGTCTCGGCCATCACCGCGGGGTCGTCGTGCAACACGAAGAAATTCGCCGCGCCATTCTCGAGCGTGCTGCCAGTGGCGGTGACGATCCGCCGCGCGAACTCATCCCACGGCGTGTTTGCTTCGACCGCCGCGCGGATCCACGCGTAGTAGGACCACATCGCGTTCTGAGGCAGGCGACGGCTGCTGACGAGCAGCAGGTCGCTCCACTTGTAACTCCAGTAATCAACGAACTCCGATTTGGCCAGCAACCGCTCGATGAGCGCGTCGCGTTTGCTCGGTGACGTGTCAGCGAGAAAGGCCCGCGTTTCTTCCACTGTGGGCAACGTGCCGGTCGTGTCGAGAAAGGCGCGACGGAGAAACTCGGCGTCCGTGCAACGCGGCGACGGCGGGAGGTTCAGTGCTTTCAACTTTTCCAACACGAGATCGTCGATGAAGTTGCGGCGCGGCGCTTTGCTGAACACGGCTGCGGCGAGCTTGTTCGTGAACGGCACGGAGACGTTCGCGATGGCGATGCGGCTCAAATACCACGCGGTAATTGCGCCTTCACCGTGGCCGATGACGCGCAGTCGGCCGTCCTCGCCGACGTTCGCGACCGACTCGTTGGCGGAGGTGTATTTCACCCAGCGCGTCACATCTTCGCTGCGACCGTTGTCGAAGTGCGCGCGTACGCGAAGCGCCTGTTCGGCGCCGAGTTTGAGGGTCGCTTGCGCCGGCGTGATCTCGAGGCGCGTGATACGCGTGTCGTTGTTTTGCGGCCCGGGCGCGTCCGATGCGATCCACTCGGCGAGGATTTTATATTCCTCGGAATTCGTTTCGAATTTCACGCCGCCCTTGTGCGGCACCGCACCGGTGGGCTTGAGCAACAGCAGGCTGCGAGCGGGATCGGTGGGGTTGATACGCCGACCGAGCGCGTGGCGAGTGATGGCGAGGTGATCGGCCTCGTTGTCGTAGCCGCGCAGTGAAAGTTTGAAACCGTTCTGGCCGGCAGCAGCACCGTGGCACGCGCCGGAGCTGCAACCATATTTGGCGAGGATCGGTTGGACTTGATTGCGGAAACTCGTCGCGCTGGCAGCACCGGCGGCGAGTTGGCCGGCTAGCAGCGAGACGAGGAGAACGGGGAACGAAATTCTCATTGGGCGGAATCGAACAACACCTTTACGCGAAGAGCTCCTTGATCGGCTGTGTGCCGAAATCGACGAGCGGAAAAGGGCGCTGCTGCGGGCCGGGCAGGTGAGTGGTGAGGTCGAGTCCGAGGCTGTGGTAAATGCTCGCGACGATCTCGTTCGGCTTCGTCGGCCGTTCGGTCGGATAGCCACCGATTTCGTCGCTCTTGCCGATGGCGCGGCCGCCCTTCACGCCGCCGCCGGCGAAATACATCGTCCAACATTGCGGCCAGTGGTCGCGGCCACCGGCGGGATTGACCTTCGGCGTGCGTCCAAATTCAGCGAGGTTGCAGACGAGCGTGTTGTCGAGCATCCCGCGCTGGTGCAGGTCTTCGATGAGCGCGCTGTAACCTTGGTCATACATCGGCGCGACGATCTCCTTCATTCCGGCGATGGAGGTGAACGGCTTCGAACCGTGGATGTCCCACGTGATCTCGTTGAAGACGGTGATGAAGGTATTGACGGTGACGAAACGCACACCGGCCTCGACGAGTCGTCGCGCGAGAAGGCAGCACTGGCCGAAGCGATTCAGCCCGTAACGCTCGCGAACTTTCAGCGGCTCCTTGGTGAGATCAAACGCTTCGCGAGCCTTCGTGCTGGTCATCAGGCGATAGGCGGCGGCGAAATTTCCGTCCATCAACTTCGCGTTCTCGCTCGATTCAAAACCTTTCACCGCGCTATCCACCACTTCGCGCATCTTGCGACGGCGATCGAGGCGCGCCTCGCCGATTTCCTGCGGCGGCAGGAGATCGGGTACTTTGAAATTCGCTTTCGACGGATCGGCGTTCAGCACGAACGGATCGTAATTCTTGCCGAGAAAACCGGCCTCCTGACCGTGCGGCATGTTGCCGCCCGTCGCGCCCATCGGCTCGGGTAGGATGACGTGCGCGGGCAGATCGCCGCGGCGGCCTTTGAGAAACTCGAGCGCGCAGCCGGCGTGCGGCGTGATGGTGCCGCCGGTGAAGAGCCGGCCGGTCTGCATCATCTGGTGGCCGGTGTCATGCACGGCTGCGGCGGTGTGATAACAGGAGCGGACGAGGCTGAACTTGTCCGCCAACTCCGCGTGCTTCGGTAAAATCTCGCTGATCTGAAAATCGCCTTTGGTCCGAATCGGCTTGAACGGCCCGCGGACCTCGCGCGGCGCGTCGGGCTTGGGATCAAACGTGTCGAGCTGGCTCGGCGCACCGAGGTTGAAGATCATGATCACCGAACGATCATCGCGTCCGCCGTCTGGCTTCGGTTGCGCGGCTTCGAGTTTGGCGAGATCGGCCATCGTGAGGCCGAGTGCGCTGAGCGCGCCGACTTCAAGGAAATCCCGGCGAGTGACGCCGTCGCAAGTGGTGATTGATCCTGAGCCGGTGAACTTGAGCATAAGTCTGTTGCTGTTGATTCCAAGCGTAGCCTTCGCGTGCGGCTCCCTCAAGCGGTTTATGCGATTTCCGCGAAGGCAAAAACCATCAGTCTCGCGGTCGCGCTGAACGCGTTAATCCACAAAAGCGAATTCGTTCGCCATCAGCAGCACTTGAACGAGTTGTTCCAAGGCGCTGGGAATGGAAGGAACCGTGGTTGCCGCTGTCCCGCTTGTGGCGGCGGCGGCTGTGATCGGCGCGGCTTGCAGAAATTGCCGTGCGTCCTTCAGTTCATCCGCCGTCGGTGCGCGCTGATAAAGCGTGGCGAAGAGCCAGCGCACTTTCGCATCGTCGTTTGGGAGAGAGGTCAGCTCCGGTCGCGAAGCGAGGTGCTTTGTTTGCTGCGTAGTGAAAGCGCTGTTCATCCAGAAGAGAGCCTGCTGCGGCACGGTGGTGCTGAAACGCATCGGGCTGTGCGTGTCGGGATTGGCGAAATCGAACGTGCGGAACAGGCCCGGCAAGTTCTGCCGGTCGATGTACGCGTAGACCGCGCGACGCAGCGGGAACGGTTCCTTCGTTAGTTCGACCGGTTTGCCGCCCATCGTTTGGTCGAGCTGGCCGGAGACGAAGAGCAGAGAATCGCGCATCGCTTCGAACTCCAGCCGCTGCCGGTTCTTTTTCCAGAGCAGCAGATTGTTCGGATCCTTCTGCAACGCGTCAGCGCTGTCGTCGCCGATTTGTTGGTACGTGGCTGAAAGCATGATGGTGCGGTGCAATTTCTTGAGCGACCAACCTTCGGCCATGAAATTACGCGCGAGGTGATCGAGCAGTTCGGGATGGCTCGGTGGATCGGCACGCACGCCGAAATCGCTCGGTGTGCGGACGAATCCTTGTCCGAAATGGTGGAGCCAAACACGGTTCACGATGACGCGCGCGGTGAGTGGGTTGTTCGTGCTGGCGATGGCCTGCGCGAACTCGAGTCGGCCGCTTCCTTTGACGAACGGCTTGCGGTCCGCGCCCGCGATGACCTCGAGAAACTGGCGCGGTACCTGCGGCCCGTGGTTGCCGGCGTTGCCGCGGATGAAGACGACCGGCGTCGTGGGCGTCGGCGCGTCCGCCAGCGAATGCGCGCGGGCTGGGGCATCCGTACTGTTGATCTTCCATTCCTCGACCTTTTTCTGAAGCGCGACGAGTTTGTTGCGGTCGTCGCGGCCCATGAATTTCTCGAAGTCAGCGATGGGCGCATCGAGTGGATTACTCTTGGCGCGGAGCACCTGTCGCAGCGATTCCTCATCCTTGTCGGCAAGCGGTTCGGGGGCTGCGGACTTGCCGAGCAAATCGCCGTAACGTTGCGCGGCTTCTTTGAGCGACGCTGGCGGGGTGGTGAAAGCACGCGCGATGAGTACGTTCACCGGCTTCGCCGACGGGGCATTAGTGAATGGCGCGAGTGCAGCAGCCGCTTTATTCGTGAAGTCGCCGGCTGACAAGGCAGCGAGCGCGTGCCACGCAGCGAAGATGGGATGATGCGTCTTGGCTGTGTCGCGCGAGAAGGTGCGCCAGCGTTCGACGAAGTAGGGATGAAGGTCGCGCTGCTGTGCGAAACCGCGGAGCGCGCCGTCATCGAGTTTTGCGGCATCGCGCGCGGCGAGCAGGTAGTCGGCGATTTTGGCTGGCGCGCGTAGTTCGCCAGTGATTTGCGCGGCGCGATCGTCGCGGAATTTGGTCACCACCGCCTCGCGCACTTTCAGTTCCTTTTCGAAAGCTTGATAGGCTGCGTTCTCGGACGGCTTGGCGATGAGCGGCAGATCGTTCGGTTCGACGGATGAGGCGAACACGCCGTAGAGCGAGTAGTAATCCTTCGTCGGAATCGGGTCGAACTTGTGGTCGTGGCAGCGGGCGCAAGTGACGGTGAGGCCCATCAATCCGCGGGTCGCCACGTCGATGCGGTCATCGATGATCTCCTGCTGATTGTTGATGAAGCGGCGGCCGAGCGTGAGAAAGCCCATCGCGGCGAGCGGCCGTTTGTCTTCGCCGAGATCGAGTTGGTCAGCGGCAATTTGTTCGTGGATGAAGCGGTCGAACGGAAGATCTTCGTTGAACGCGCGAATCACGTAATCGCGGTAGGTGTACGAATACGGATAACGCCGCTCGACGCCGACGCCGATGTAGCCTTTCACGTCGCCGTAACGCGCGACGTCGAGCCAGTGGCGTGCCCAGCGTTCGCCGTAACGCGGACTCGCGAGCAGGCGGTCGATCAGCTTCGCGAAGGCGTCGGTAGATTTGTCGGCGAGGAAAGCTTCGGTTTCTGCAGACGTGGGAGGCAGGCCAGTGAGATCGAACGTGGCGCGGCGGATGAGCGTGCGTTTATCAGCGACGGGCGATGGGGTGATCTTCGCAGATTCCAGTTTCGCCAGCACGAAAGTGTCGATCGGATTTTGTACCCACCGCTTGTTTTTCACGGCGGGCAGGGCGGGGGATTGCACCGGTTGGAAGGCCCAGTGTTTTCCGGTGGTTGGCGAAGGGGTGGTGGATGCGGTGGCGCTGCGCGGATCGGGTGCGCCCAGTTTCACCCACGCCTCGAGCGCGGCGATCTGCTCCGGCGCGAGCCGCTTGTTCTTCGGTGGCATCTGCAAGTCGGCGTTCGTGTAGCGCACGGCTTTGATGAGCAGGCTCTTTTCCGCGTCGTGCGGGATGATGGCGGGACCGCTGTCGCCGCCTTTGAGCAGAGCGTCGCGTGTGTCCATGCGCAGGCCGCCTTTGATGGATTTGCTTTTGGCACTGTGGCACTCGTAACAGTGGTCGACGAGGATGGGGCGGATTTTGCTTTCGAAGAACTCGGCCTGTTCACTCGAAGGCGCGGCGGCGTGAACGGTGATGAAGCTGGCAAACAACGCTACGTACAATGCGCGTCCAATATGCCCCCGGGTAGCTCGTCGTTGTGTCGTACAGAGTTTCATTTTCGTTGAACGCCGTAGCCTATCGTGCTTGGACGCGGCGGGCGAGTTTTTCCATCAGGTTCTTGTCGTGCACGGATGACACGGTTGTCGTGCACGGATGACACGGAGCTTGTCGCGCGTGGATTAGTCGTCTAAAGACAGCTCAGGCGTGGAAAACCGTGCCGAGAAAAGACCGGCGTTTATCGCGCACAACCTATTCGAGGGCAGCCGCTTCTCGGAGGTGAAAAGGTGCGGTGGGAAATTTGACTTTGTGTGGTTCGATGAATAGAGTTTGTTAAATCTCAGATGGGGAATGAGGTGCTTGTGCCAGTTAAGGACGATTATCTAGTAGATACGCTTTGCGACATGGGGTTGCTCAACAACGAGCAACTTGAGGCCGTCCGTGCCGAGGCTGAGTCGCAGGGGGAAGGCGTCGTGGACACGCTCCTCGCGCGTAAGATGGTCAAGGCCGACGACGTGACTCGGGCGCGCGCGATGCAGTTCGGCGTCGAGGTCATCGATCTCACCAAGGTCAAACCGACCGACGAAGTGCTAAAAGCTGTGCCGCGTTACGTGGCCAAGCGTTACAAGGTTCTCCCCCTCAGCATTGATGACGGCAATCTCGTGGTGGCTTTGAGCGACCCGGGTGATCTTGACAAGATTGACGGCCTTCAGCGGGTGCTCAACCGCGATCAGATTTTCTACCAAGTCGCCACCGACGCGCAGATCGAGGTGGCGCTCGAAAAATATTACGGCTACACCGAGCAGGCGATGGAGCGCATGGTGCAGGAGCTTTCGCAAACGCAGGTGGATCTCACCGCGCTTGAGAAAACCAAAGCCAAGACCGACGACACCGAGCTCAAGGACGACGATGGCGCGCCGCTGATTCGTCTCGTCAACAACATCATCATCGACGGCTTCAGGCTGAAGTGCTCGGACGTCCATATTGAGCCGATGGAGCAGCGCCTGCGTATCCGCTACCGCATCGACGGCGTGTTGCAGGAGGCGAACAGCCCGCCCAAACGGCTGCAGGGCGCCATCATCGGCCGTATCAAGATCACGGCGGGAATGCTAATTTCTGAGCGTCGCGTGCCGCAAGACGGTCGTATTCAGCTGACCATCGATAACAAGCTCATCGACTTTCGTGTGAGCTGCATGCCCAGCTCGTTCGGCGAGACGATCGTGCTGCGTATTCTCGACAAGTCCGGTCTGCGTCTCGGTCTCTCGCAACTCGGATTCATGGCGGACGACCAAGCCACTTTTGAGCGCTGCTCGGCGATGCCGGATGGCATTCTGCTCATCACTGGCCCGACTGGTTCAGGCAAAACGACGACTCTTTACTCGTGCTTGAACTACATCAACCGGCCTGACAAAAAGATCATCACGGTCGAGGATCCGGTCGAGTATCAGCTCACCGGTATCAATCAGGTGCAGGTGAACGAGGCGGCCGGCCTTACTTTCGGCGCGGCGCTCCGCTCGATGCTGCGTCAGGCGCCGAACATCATCATGCTGGGTGAGATTCGCGACCTGGAGACAGGCTCCATCGCCGTCAACGCTGCACTCACGGGCCACATGGTTTTCTCCACGCTTCACACAAACGACGCGCCCAGCGCGGTGACGCGTATGATCGACATTGGGATCAAGCCGTTCCTTGTCGCCTCGGCCACGCGCTGCATTCTCGCGCAACGTCTCGTGCGTAAGTTCTGCCCGCAATGCGTTGGCCCGCACACACCCATCGAGGCCGAATTGCGGTCATTGAATATCACTGAAGAACAATTGAAGACGGCGAACTACCAGATGGGCAAAGGTTGCAAAGCGTGCAACGGCAAAGGCTACAGAGGCCGTTTCGGCATCTTCGAGGTTTTCGCGCTGGATAATCGCGCACAGCGCATGGTGATCGAAAAATGCTCTGTCGTGGAGTTGCGCGATCACGCGTGCAAAACTGGGATGAACACATTGCGCGAGGACGGCATCCGCAAGGTGCTCGCCGGGATGACCTCCACCAAGGAAGTCACCACCGCCACCTCCAGTGACGCGCATTAATCGAGACAACGAAAAGAAAAAGGGAACGACGAAAAGACTATGCCCGCCTACGCGATGCCAGACCTGTTGAACCTGATGGTGGATACCGGCGCTGCTGACTTGCACGTGCGCGTCGGCATCCCGCCGTGCTACCGGCACAAGGGAACGCTCAAGCGCATCGCGGGGCCGGACTGCAAACAGGATGACCTCGAGGATTTGGTCAAGAGCATCGCGAACGATGATCACCTGACCGCAATCCGCTCCAAGGGCGGTGCGGATTTCGGGTTCGCGTTCGGCACCAAAGCGCGTTTCCGCGTGAGCGCTTTTAAAGAGCGCGGCAACCTCGCTCTCGTGTTGCGCCAGATTCCCGCCGCGTTGCTCACAATCGATCAAATCGGCCTCAGCCAGATGATTGTCGATAAGTGCATGAACTCCCCGCGCGGGATGATTCTTGTCACCGGCCCGACCGGTTCAGGCAAATCCACCACGCTCGCCTCGCTCATTAACCTCATCAATGAGAACCACGATGACGCGCACATCCTCACCATCGAGGATCCGATCGAGTTCTATCACCCGCACAAGAAAGCGATCGTGACGCAACGCGAGGTGTTCTCGGATGTGCCGAGCTTCGGCGAGGCGTTACGCCGCGCTCTCCGTCAAGATCCCGAAGTGATTCTGGTCGGCGAGTTGCGCGATTTGGAGACGATTGAAATGGCCGTGTCCGCCGCTGAAACCGGTCACTTGGTGTACGGCACGCTGCACACCACCGGCGCGGCGAAGACGATTGACCGTCTTGTGAACGCCTTCCCGATGAACCAGCAGGAGACGATTCGCATCCAGCTCTCGACGGTGTTGATGGTGGTGATTTCGCAGATTCTGCTCAAGCGCGCGGACGGCAAGGGGCGCCTCGCCATCCACGACATCATGGTCAACACGCCTTCCATCGCTGCGCTCATCCGCGATAACAAGACCTTCCGCATCCCGTCGGATATGCAGACTGGCGCGAAGTATGGCATGAAGACTCTCGATGGCACGCTCTACGAAAAATATGTCGAAGGAATCATCACCCGCGCAGATTGTATGAACAAGGCTTCGGACGACCGCGGCATGATGGAGAAGTTATCCGAGTACGACGCTGAGATGGCCTCCCAAGGAAAAGTGCCGGAAGGTCTCAACCAGCCGACCGGGGCGAATCGCGGGCATTGAGCTAACGTTTTATGGCGACGATTCTCTCACACCCGTTGTTGCACCTCCTCAAGGAGCGTGGATTGGCGGAGGACGCTGTGCTAGAGAAAGTGCAGGACGAACACACGCTTTCCGGCAAAGCCGTCAGCTCGCTTTTACACGAGATGAATGTGCTCGATACCGGCAGCCAGCTCGATTTGATGGCGGAATACATGGGCACGGAGGTGATTGCCCTTGAGGATGTCGAATTTACACCCGAGCTGCTCGAAGCTATTCCCGCCGCTACAGTACGGATGTATCAGTGTCTGCCTGTCGGTCTTTACGATAATGCCATCCGTCTGGTGCTGGTCGATCCGCTCAACCCCACGCAACTCGACGATCTCGCCTACCAGCTCGGCAAAGAGATTCAGGTTGTCATCACCGACCCAGCCAAGATTCTTCCGCTCATCGATAAACTGTATTCGGATGAGGATTCCTTCGCCGACCTCATTGCAGAGCTTGGTGGTCACGAGTTGGCAAAAGACGGAGCGAATGACGATGATGGCCCCTCGATGATGCTCGAGGAAGTGGGCGACGCCACGCCCATCACGCGCTTCGTCAACCTCTGCCTGTATCAAGCGGTGAAATCCAAAGCGGCGGACATTCACTTCGAGCCGTTCGAGGATGATTACCGCATTCGGATGAAGGTGGATGGCACGATGGTGGAGTTGACGCCGCCGCCGCGCGAACTGGCTTCGGCCATCGCCTCGCGTATCAAGATCATGGCTAACTTGAACATCGCCGAGCGACGTTTGCCGCAGGATGGCCGTATCGCAACGACGGTGGCTGGGTTGCACATCGATCTTCGCGTGTCGTGTCTGCCCACGCGCTTTGGTGAATCGGTGGTGCTCCGCGTGCTCGATCGCAACTCGAACCTGCTCTCGCTCGAAATCCTGAACATCCCGAAGCACGTTTACGACGGCATCATTCACTGCATCGAGCAGCCCAGCGGGATTTTCGCGGTCACTGGGCCGACCGGTTCCGGAAAAACCACAACGCTTTACGCGGCCCTTCGGCGGCTCAACCAAGAGGACACAAAGATCGTCACCGCCGAGGACCCAGTCGAGTTCGACATCGAAGGCCTTATTCAAGTGCCGATGAGCGAGGCGGCGGGGATGACCTTCGCCAAAGCGCTCAAAGCGTTCCTTCGTCAAGATCCCGACATCATCATGATTGGTGAGATGCGCGATCTCGAGACCGCGTCCATCGGTATTCAGGCATCGCTCACCGGCCACATGGTGGTAAGCACGTTGCACACGAACAACGCCACCGAAGCGATCACTCGTCTTCTGGATATGGGAGTGGAGCCGTTCCTCATCGTCTCCTCGCTCAACGGCGTGCTCGCCCAGCGGTTGAGCAAAACCATCTGTCCAAAATGCCGCGCCTCCTTCGAACCGACCGAGAGCCAGATTAAGATGCTCGAGCTTTCGCCGCACGACGTCGCGGGCAAATCCTTCTGCTATGGCACCGGCTGCGAGACGTGCAACAAGACCGGATACAAAGGCCGCCGGGGCATTTACGAACTGCTGATGATGAGCGATCCCATCCGCAACTTGATTAGCGAGCGCGCGCCCGGTATCGTGCTGCGTGAGAAAGCTCGTGAGTTCGGGATGAAAACGTTGCGCGACGACGGGCTTAGCTTGATGTACAATGGCACCACGACCTTTGAAGAAGTGATGCGGTGCACCTAATTTCAGCCACCAATGCCGCTTTATAACTACACCGCTCTCGATTCGAAGGGCAAAGAGAAGGAGGGCACTCTCGAGGGTGCCAATCAAAATGAGGCCATCACGCGCCTCAAGGAGATGGGCTTCTTCCCGACGAAGGTAATCGAAATCAAGGCTGGCGCGGGCGCGCCCGCCAAAGGTATCGCCACTGGCGCGAAGAAGAAAAAAAGCGCCAAAGACATCCAGATCAAAATCCCTGGCTTTGGCGGCTCGGTGGACACCAAGAGTCTCTGCACCTTCACCCGCCAGCTCGCTACGCTGGTGGATGCCGGCCTGCCACTTCTGCGCGGCATGCAGGTGCTTGGAAAGCAAGAGAAGAACCCCATGCTGCGGGAGATCATTGGCAAATTGTCCGCGAGCATCGAGGGCGGCAGCACCTTCTCCGAATCTCTGGCGCAGCACCCAAAGATTTTCGACAAACTCTTCATCAACATGGTGAAGGCCGGCGAGCTCGGCGGCGTGCTCGAGGTCACCTTGAACCGTCTCTCCGAATTCATGGAGAAAGCGGAGAAGATCAAAGCCAAGGTCAAGGCCGCGATGTTTTATCCCGTTGCTGTGCTTGTTGTGGCTGGCGGCATCGTCGTTCTGTTGATGGTTGTCGTGGTGCCCAGTTTCGAGAAAATCTTCGCCGAGATGCTCGATGGAGCATCGATGCCTGCTTTCACCGTGTTCGTTCTAGCCATCAGTCGCGGTATTCAGCACCATTTTATTATCGTGGCCGGGGTAGCAATTGCACTGTGGATCGCCTTCAAGCAGACCATCAATAAAACCAAGGTCGGTCGTTACTGGTGGGATTGGTTCATCCTCCGATCACCCGCCGTTGGGCCGCTCGTCACCAAGGTTTGCATCTCACGCTTCACTCGCACCCTCGGCACGCTCGTCTCTTCGGGCGTGCCCATTCTTCAGGCGCTCAACATTGTTCGTGAGACCGCCGGAAACGTCATTGTCTCCAACGCCATCGTGTCCGTATACGACAGCGTGAAGGAGGGAGACACCATCACTCGGCCCCTCGAGGCGTCGGGCATCTTCCCGCCCATGGTCATCAGCATGATTGACGTCGGCGAGCAGACTGGTGCGCTACCCGAGATGATGATTCGTATTTCGAACAACTACGATGAAGAAGTGGACAACGCCGTCGGCGCGCTAACCTCGTTGATTGAGCCGATCATGATCGTCTTTTTGGCCGTGATTGTCGGCGGCATCGTCATCGCGATGTTCATGCCGCTCATCGCGATGATGGACAAGATGGGGTCGGACTAGTAGCAAGCGCAGATTCGAAGCGACCGAAGGAATATTCTCTAAAAACAAGTCCGCCCCTTGCTTTTTCTGAAAACCAGCGTATTTACTTTGTAACGACTTGAAATGGGCTATGACCATACGAACGCAGGTTTAGCACGCTATGGAATTTGAGTGGATTGGCCATCCGATCGGCGGCTCTTTGAAAACGCAGGAGGTGGAGGAATCCTTTGAGGATCCGTTCGCCGTGCGGTTGCTGCCTGACTCGGCGCGCTTCGCCGCCCAAGCTCGGTATTTCAATCTGGGCAAAACGGCGCAGGGAACGGGCGTCTTCAGTGTCTATCGCACCAACGGGAAACTGGTTCGCGTGCTGCTCGCGCGGGTATTCGAGTCCGAGGACTCTTTCTTTTACGAACGGCAGCAGACCCGAACCCTCACCCAGAAGGAACTATGAAGGCCATCATCAATTGGGAAGAAGTTCCCGAGTTCGCTGGCGATGAAGCTGAGCTCGCTTTCTGGCGCGAGCATCGCCTCGATGTGCGCCTGATGGAATCCTCCGTGGCCGCCAGCGCCGAGTCCTCCGAGTCGATCACCATCACCCTGCGGATGGATCCGCGGATGCTGGCGCGCATCAAGCGTCTGGCCCGCTCGCGATTTTTGAATTATCAAAGCATGATTAAGCAGTGGCTCAGCGAACGGATGGAGAACGAGCTGCGCAACCGCTGATTCGAACCTTAAAAGCAAAAATACTGTTTATGAAGTTTAGCCGAATGGAAACGCCGTCTGAAAAACCCATGCGCCGAAACGGCAGCAAAGCGCAGAGGGCGTTCACCTTGGTCGAAATCTTGGTGGTCATTGCCATCATTTCGGTGCTGGCCGCGTTGGGCACGCAAGGCGCCAAAATCGCCGCGCGCAAGCGCGATTATTCGCGTGTCGAAACCCAACTCGAGCGCCTGAAGCTGGTGATTGAGGATTACAAACTGCGCTTTGGTACGTATCCGCCCTCTAATCCGGCTATTTATGATGGGGGGCTTTACAATGAATTGCGCGGTAATGGCATTTTGAACAAACCCGGTTCGTCCAATCCCGCCCGCCACGCCAAAGATTACCTGCCAAGCCTAAAAGCAGATGAGGCCGTGGTGGTGGACCCCGCAACAGGTCTTTTCGTGCCGGCTCCGCCCACTCCCCTGTTCAACGTCATCAATAATATGCCACTGCCGGTGCCGGAGCCGACAAGATACCTCGTGGTGCCGGCTCTGCCCGTTTCTCTTGGTGTTTCGGTTAACTTTTGGAACTACAACTCCGTTTCGCCGATGAACACACTTGCTGGATACGATCTCTGGGCCGAGTACGCCGAACGCGGCACCCTCAAACCCATCATTATCAGCAACGGAAAATGAAACCACCGATGAACAACACGCGCCCGAAAGTCCGCGCCTTCACTCTCGTGGAGCTGTTGGTGGTCGTGGCCATCATGGGCGTGCTGATGTCCATCGCCATCCCCGGTTTCAAAAAACTCTTCCGAAAAGATCCGCTCGCGCTCGGTGCGCAGCAGCTTTTGGACGACTTGGAGTGGGCCCGCATCTACGCGATGTCGCGCGGCGCGGATGTCAGCTTGGTGTTTTTCCCGACCTGGAGCCAAGTCAGCGCAACGCCCGTTCAGAGCAGCTATTTCAGCACTTCGAGCACGGCGAACGCGCTGCTCGGAGGCCAGCTTGCCAGCTACGCGATTTTCGCGGAAGGGAGCGCCGGCGAACAACCCGGCCAGCCGGTGGTCGAGCAGACCTTCCTGAGCAAGTGGCGCCGGTTGCCGATGGGAGTGGTGGTCCCAGCCAGCGACTTCAATACCCCCGCGCTTTTCCCTGCCGCCAACGACGCCAAACTCCCCCGTCTGGCCAATGACGAGGTGATGCCGGTGGGCTTTGGCCTGCTCAGCCTGCCCTCCATTCGGTTCCACGGAAAAGGCGATTTGAACCCGCCGCTCACGGGCGCGCCCATTCTGAAGCTGCAATACTACGGGCCCAACCTTGTTTATTCCACCGCCGGGGCCGGCGTGTATGCACCTGCCGATGTGATAGTGTCGCCAGCCGTGCCAAACCCGCGTCAGGCAGAGATCGAAATATCGGCGCTGACCGGTCGACCGAAACTCATTTCCATCTCGCCGTGAAACTGCGCGCCAACAATGTTCCGATTCCGGCCCAGCCTCAGGCCGCCTTCAATCTCGTGGAGGTCGCGTTGGCGCTCGCGCTTGTATCCTTCGCGCTCACGGCCATCTTTGGTGTCCTGCCCGCCGGCGTGAATGTCCAACGCGATAATCGCGCCGAGGTGATCATCAACTACGATGCCCGCTATTGGATGGAGGCGATCCGCTCGGGCCAGATGCCGTTGAGTTTTGACGCCGACGGCTCGGTCAAGGAATGGCAGGCGGTCAGCCACAGCGCGCTGACCAACCACGTGTACTGGGTGCGGGTGGAGCGTCCGGCCCCGAATGGCACCACCACCACTTTTCGCTATGCCAACCAGTCCGATTGGCCCGAGTCGGTTATCGGCTGGCTTTCTTTTCCGGACAAGCTTGAGGATGCCACCCCTTTGGAAGATGGTGTAAAAAAATTCGCCAAGGTGCGGTCGCTCACCGGCCGGATGGGGGACGCGGCATCCGGTGTCGATGCAGGATTCTACTACATTTTGGAAACCAGTATTGCGTCTGCGGCCTCATCTTCGAGTTCGCCTTATATTGGAACCAATCTTTATCACCTCCGTCTTGTCTTCAGGTGGCCGATCATCCAAGACGCCGCTGGCAATGAGACGGCGGGTACTGGTTACAAAACCTTTGTCACGCAAGTGAGCGGTACTTTGTTTGGTGGTTATCGCAATAACAATCCGGCACGGAAGGTGGGTGAGGATTGGATCCGTCAGACTCCCGCCCCTGTCACTGGGGACACCAATCGTCTCTATTATTTTCGCCCGACGATGTTCGGGACATTCAAGTGATGAACTTGCGCCTGAAAACCTGTGACGCCCGCCGCACCTCTGCGTGTGGCACCACGCTGACTGAGTTGATGGTGGCCATGGGCGTCCTGCTGATCATGTTTCTGGTGATGTCCACGCTGGTTTCGGGCATCCAGAAAATGTTCCGTGGAGGCCGCGGCCAGGCCGACGTTCTCGAGAACGGCCGTGCGGCGATGGATATGATCGTGCGCGACGTGGAGCAGATGGCCGCTTCCAACGCCGCTTTCGACAACTTCATCGCCTCCGCCGGAACGGTTCGTACTGCGGGGACGAACAGCCTTTATCAAGGCAACGAGTTTTTCTGCACGACGTACGATACAAATTGGTACGCGACAGCTTACGGTTTTTACGATCGCGCCGGCGCCTTCAGCAATCTGGCCAACAACGTGACAGGCAAGCTCTACCGCTGGCGGGCCAGTGCGGTTACACCGGCCAACTTTTGGACTGCCTACACGGGCCTCACTTCGGCGAACTACTCGCCGGTCGTGGATGGGGTCGTTCACTTTCGCGTCCAACCCATCGCCGGCGGCGTGCTCGCTGCGCCGACCGTTCGATTTATTTCCAACAGCCTGCCCACGCATGTCGAGATCGAGTTGGGCGTGGTGGAGAGCCGTTTTGCCGAAAACCTTTCCGGCCGCCCGCTTGCCGAACAGACCGCACTGCTCACTGCCAATCTGAACAAGGTTTATCTCTTCCGGCAACTGGTCCCCATCAAGAACGCACACAAATGAGGCGCCTATGAAAATGAGCTCGCAACGCGGGATGGCATTGGTCACCTCGCTCATCATGCTCGGGTTGGTGACGTTGCTGGCCATTGCCTTCATCGGACTCTCCCGTCGGGAAAGGCATTCTGTCGAGGTCACCAAGAAAACCACCGAAGCCAAGATGATGGCCGATGCCTCGCTGGCGCGCGCGCAAGTCGAGGTGATGGAGCGCCTCCGCAACAACATCAATTTCCAATTGATCACCTCGACCAATGGGGTGCCCCCTGCAGCACCCACAGTTGATCCAGTCGTGCCCGTCAGTTACACCGTGAATGGAGCGCCAGTTGACCGCACATTTTTGGATTTAAACCGGAATTCCGGTCTGAGCGGACTTTCGGAGTCCACAACCACAACCAAGACGGGTGATCCACAATGGATCGGTATGTTGGAGGATCCGACGCAACCTCACGGGCCTGATAACCGTTTCACGGGACGCTATGCCTACATGGTTGTGCCGGCTAGTAAGGCGACAGGGTTGGAGTGGATGAACTCGACTCACCACGCGGCCGCGATGTTCCACCAACTGGACCCCAGTGCTGTGTCCAGCGCTTCACGAGTCAACTGGCCTTACGACCACTATTACCCATCAGGTCCGTGGGCCGCGAGGAGCGGATTGGCTTTTAACGATGCCACCGTGTGGCTGGCGAACCGGAGTCGGCTTCTGGAACCCAATGCCGATGTGTTCAATCCATCCACAATCAAAGTTGGAGCCAACTTCGTCGGAAGATTGACCAATGCGGCCGTCGTGGATCCATACACTTTTTACAAACTGGCGGGTAGTTTCTCGCCGGATGGTGGGTTGGCGGACAAGTGCCTTTTGCCTGTGCCGCCGTATATCACAAACAAGTTCAACCTGAACAATACCGGGTTGGCTCCGGCGGTCTATTTCAAGGAAGTGGCCGATCGCCTTCTCGCGGCGAGCGCTCTCCCAGTGGTCAGCGGAGGTGTCGTGAAATATCAAGTGGGCACGCTGAACGCGGGAGCGCTGCTCAGTTTTCCTCCCACTTCCACGGGCATCCTGGTTTACCCCGAGTATCAATACACGCCGGAGGTGCACCGGTTGTTGCAGTTGGCGGCGAATATCACCGATGCCAGATTGAACACCGTTGATTATCACCCGCTCGTTTTTAGGCCGGTTTTGGCGGCCTCCGGCGGGCAGGTGTTCATCAGTGGTTTTGTCCAAGAAATTGATGCCAACTTTCTCGGAAATCCGACGGTGCATCTTCCCAGCGGAATCGCCAGCGTGAACGCCGCATCTCTGGCGGGAATAATCCAGCACTCGAGCGGCGTCTCGAGCTTGCCTATTCTGATTGCCAGCAAGAAGAGCTGGCCGCGGCCGGATCCATCGCTGGGATTATCGAATCCGAGTCCGCCAGACCCTCTCGGCTACCTCTACAATTCATCTTCAACTCACGTCTTTCCGAATTTGAATGAGATTTCGCTGCTGACAGTTGGAAATACGGTCACCAATTCTCCAACAACCTTGACGCTTAATGTCGCAGCGAATGTTTATCTGGAGACATGGAATTCGACTGGGTACCCGTCGTATCTGATGAGTGGAACAACCCAAACGCCTATCACCTTCGGGCTGAATATCGTGAATTCTCTATCTGGCAGTGTGCAATGGCCGGCGGTTATCCAATCCTTTGCAAGCACGAAGGCGACGAATCTAACCATCACATTGACTGGGCCGCCTTCATCAAATTTCCACACGATTGGCACGACGCACACAAACATCCCGAGTATTTCCTTCGCGTACGGGCCCCCTCGCCCAATCGCATCTCTTCAGATGACCAACTGGGTACGCCATGCACTGATCCATAGCTCAAAGGTGGTGGAGTATGCCAGCATCGTGCAGATGAGTGCTTCGGCTGTGGGATTCCCGCTGAACGGCGCATCGGTCAGCGAGACAAGTAGTCAGGTTGACGACCCGCTGGTCAACAATTCCATCGAGGAGTTTCAGACGTCCAGTCAAGCTAACTATGTCACCACCACTACTCTGACAACGCTTAACATTGGCCGGCAGAACCCAACATCGAGTACGCAGCCTAGTCCTTCTTACGCTTACACTGACCGCGAGTTGGTTCGGCCGAACGCGCAATACGCGTTCACCTTTCATAGCGGTAACTTTGGTAATGTCGGTCAGTTGGGGCACATACATCGCGGAACGCCTTGGCAGACGGTGTTTTTCAAATCTTACCCTCAACCGGCAATCCCGTGGGATGCCACTGTGAAAAGAATTCCAGAGACGCACGCCACCAACGACTGGCGCTTGCCGGATCTATTCACGGCGGCGGCGAGCGCGGCCGCGGCCACCGGCCTGCCTTCGGTGAACAACATGAACGACGCCACTTGGGCTGCGGTGCTCTCCGGCGTTTCCATGCGGACGGAGCCGGAGGATTGGATCACGCCCGGCACGCGGGACTACGTACTGTTCGATCTTAGCCAGCATCCGGGGTACAACTGGGGATCATTGAATCCGTATCCAAACAACAATCGTTATCAGCTTTTCCGTCAGGATAAATTGATTAGTTACACAGCCGGTGGATG
>CAMASG010000019.1 GCA_945860945.1 Akkermansia muciniphila | reverse complement strand
GAGCGTGTTGCCCTGCGGACTGCTGCCCCACTCCGGCTTCTCGATGCCCAGCGGCTCGAACAGGCGCGGCTTGAGATAATCCAGCACCGTCTCGCCCGTCACCTTGCGCACGATGGCCGAGCACATATGCGTCGCCGGCGAGTTGTATTGGAAATGCGCGCCCGGCTTGTGCTCCACCGGATGCGCGAGAAACGTCTTCACCCACGACGCGTCCGGCGTGAACTTCGGCTCCGTCTGATGCCCCGTGGACATCGTGAGAAGATCCCTCACGCGCATCGCTTTCAGTTTGGCGGACGGCTCGGCCGGCGCGTCTTCCGGAAAGAATTTTAACACCGGATCATCCACGCTCAGCTTTCCCTCCGCGACCGCCAACCCCACCGCCGTCGAGGCGAAGCTCTTGCTGAGCGAATGCATCACGTGCGGCTTCTCCGCCGATTCCGGCTTCCACCAACCCTCCGCGACCACGTGCCCGTGCCGCACGAGGATGAAGCTGTGCATCGTGTCCACCTGCTTATCCGCCGCCTCGATGAACGCCCGGATGCTGGCGGAGGAAACGCCCTGCGCCTCCGGTGTGCTGCGCGGCAACGCCAGACTCGCGGCGAACGCGGCGTGGCCAGCGACAAGGAACAGCACGGCGAGGAACAGCGAACGGTTCAGACTGCGAAGAATGGATTTCACGTGCGCGAGTGTAGAGTTTGAAACCAATCCGAGAGAAGCGAGAAGTTCGAGGGAACGGGATCTGCGAACCTCTGCTCTTTGAACCATCCTGTTCCGTGAGGCAGGTAATTTCCCCTAAAAGCCTCCGGAGCCGTGCTTGCCTCTTCCGAAGCCGTTCCCAGCCCTAAAAGTCGTTATTTTAGGCCTTTCTCTTCGATTCTTGGTCCTTGCGGACGCGTTCCTTGACCTTGTGAAGGCTTCAACTGAGTCAGTGAACGTGTTCCTCGACCTTGTGAACGCATTCCGTGTCTCAGTGGGAGCGTTCCGCGACTCTACGAAAGCTTTCACAGAGGCTGTGAAGACGTTCACGGACTCAAGGAACGCGTTCATCGACCTTGGGAACACGCTCGCGAGGTCAAGGAACACGTTCACAAGGTCGAAACTTCGACCCAAAAGAGCCAAAAGTGAGACAGTATGGCTCAGAATAGGGATTGTTTCGAGGGGGGACGGCGGGGCGGGGGTTTGGGATGAGGATTTAGACCGGAACTTTGATTAAAAGTCAAGCAAAATAGAATTGTAATAGTCTTGTTATGAGGCATTTAAATCTTGTTTTAGAAGCAATATTCTGGCATGATAATAATATCGCTTAAGGAATGACTCCGAGGAGCGTAAATGGCCGAAAGTCCCAAAACCAAGAACTAGACAAAACTATGGCACACATCAACAACAAATACATCAAAGAGCGGGCGGACAAGATGCTGAAGGCGTGGGATGAAGTGGCGAAGGAGGCCAGCTTCGGCGGGTTGACCTTGGCGGCGTTCCTCGTGCAATGGGGGAAGAGCGAGGACGCGCGGAAGGTCATCGAGCTGGCCGAGCTGCAGCGGGAGCTGGCGGCCAAGGGGCGCGATTTGGAGGACGCGGTGTTGGCGGAGTTCTGCCGTCGCGTGGTGGATGGGGTGAAGGCGGACCCGGCGTTCGGGCCGAACTCGGCGCTGTATCGTGCGATGGGCTATGTGCCATATGACGAGCGGAGCAGTGGTCTGACCCGCAAGGGGCCTGAAGGGGAGGCGTTGCCGCCGGATGCGGCCGCGGCGGCGTAGGGTGGTTGAGGTGGTGCGGGGCTGAGATGTGCAGGGCAGTCGGACCGAGGTGAACCCTCGGTCTTTTTCTTTTTGCGGAGGGGGCGTGGATAACTCGGTCTTGCGCGAATGGGGGCTTGAGGTAGATTGGCCACGTTTCACCGGCAGAAAGCGACCGCGGGAGAATCCCGTGCTGCCATCACTCGGCGTGATTCTCCCTGCATCGGGCCATCAGATGGGGCGATACGCTGTGTGACGCGGGCTACTTTCTTGTGGCGCTTGTGAAAAAAATCACAAAACGGCTTGCGCTCGCGCTGGATGCCGCTAGGCTTCGCCCCGCTATTTTTTGGCATGTCTGATATTTTTCCAAAGTGGACGAACCGGTTGCCGGTGTGGCTCATCACCGGTGCGGTGCTCGTGGGTGGCGCGGCGGCGGCCGGCGTGACCTACTACTTCACCAACAAGTACGCGAACGTCGGCTACCAGCCGGTGCAGCCGGTGGCGTTCTCGCACACGATCCACGCGGGCCAACTCGGCCTCGACTGCCGCTACTGCCACAACGGCGTGGAGAAATCGTGGTACTCGAACGTGCCGGCGGCGAGCACGTGCATGAACTGCCACAACCAAGTGCTGAAGGATGATCCGAAGCTGACGCTGGTGCGCAACAGCTATTCCAACAACGTGCCGATCGCGTGGACGCAGATTCACAAGACGCCGGACTACGTGTTTTTCAACCACTCGGTCCACGTGAACCGCGGTGTGAGCTGCGTGCATTGCCACGGGCGCGTCGACAAGATGGACGAGGTGCGGCACGAGAAGCCGCTCTCGATGAGCTTCTGCGTCGATTGCCACCGCAACCCTGCTGAGAAGATTCGTCCGCCCGACCAAGTGTATAACCTCAATTGGCAGGCACCACCGGGCTTTGCCCAGCGTGATGGCGCGAAGTTCGTCCACGACTGGAAGGTCAACGCCTCGCAGAATTGCTCCGCCTGCCATCGATGAAAACGATTCCCCCTGTCTCTCCAGAGCCGGATAACGGCGTCGTCTATTGGCGCAGCCTCGAGCAACTCTCCGACACTCCCGAGTTCAAGGACTGGGCCACGCGCGAGTTCCCCTCTGGCGCGAGCGATCTGCAGGACGAGAGCACCCGCCGCGATTTCATCAAGCTAATGGCCGCGCCGTTCGCGCTGGCCGGTCTCGGACTCATCGGCACCGGTTGCCGCCGGCCGGTCGAGAAGATTGTCCCGTTCACCAAGCAGCCCGAAGGGTACATCCACGGCGTGGCGCAGTATTACGCGACGTCGATGCCGACGCGCGCGGGTGCGGTGCCGCTGCTCGTGAAATCCCACGACGGCCGGCCTGTGAAGGTCGAAGGCAACAAGGAACACCCGCAGGCCACCGGCGGCACGGACGTGTTCGCGCAGGCTTCGCTGCTCAATCTTTACGACGCCGATCGTGCGCGCAATTTCCGTGCCGAGAGCAAAACAATCTCCCGCGAGGAAGCGCTGGCGAAGCTGTCCGCGCTTTCCACCGCCGCCGCCGCGAATGGGGGCGAAGGCCTCTGTTTCCTCTTCGAGCGGAGTAATTCGCCGACGCGCACGCGCGTGCAGCAGCTCGTCGCCGAGAAGTTCCCGAAGGCCCGCTGGTTCGTCTATGAGCCCGTGGACTTCGACATCCACCGCGCCTCCGCTCGCGCCGCGTACGGTCAGGACGTGCGCCCGTATCCGCAGATCGACAAGGCGGAGGTGATCCTCTCGCTCGATTGCGATTTCATCGGCGGCGAAGAGGACGCGCAGCGTTCGATCCGTGACTTCGCGAAGGGCCGCAAGATTTCTAAGCCGGGCGACAAGATGAACCGGCTTTACGTGGCCGAGCCATTGATGAGCCAGACCGGCGCGAACGCCGATCATCGTCTGCGCATTGCTGCGTCGGGCGTGGCTGTGCTCGCCGCCGCCGTTCTCGCGAAGGCCCGCGGACAGGCAGTGAATTGGCCCGCGGGTTTCAGCGCACACGAGCAGAAGTGGGCCGAGGAATGCGCGAATGACTTGCTCAAGCACAAGGGCAGCTCGCTGGTGCTCGCCGGCCATCGCCAGCCGCTCGCCGTCCATCTTTTCGCGCACGCCATCAACGCCGCGCTCGGCAACAACGGCAAGACCGTCCAGTTCCTGCCCGCGCCCGCGCCGTCCGAAGACAACCTGAACGCGCTCGCTGGGGTGTTGAAGGCTGGCCAAGTTTCCACGCTCGTGATTCTCGGTGGCAACCCCGCTTACAACGCTCCGTCGGATCTCGACTGGGCCGCCGCGCAGAAGAAGGCCAAGACCGTCGTCCGCCTCGGATATTACGAGGATGAGACGTTCGCTGCCGGTGCGGCTCTGCATCTGCCCGCCGCGCATTATCTCGAGACGTGGGGCGACGCCCGGACGAGCGACGGCACGCTGGTCCCGGTGCAGCCGCTCATCGCGCCGCTCTTTGACGGATTGACCGAGGTCGAAGTGCTCGCGCGCCTCGCGGGTCTCGCCGCGACCAAGCCTTACGATCTCACGCGCGAAACGTTCAAGGCGCTCTCCAACGGCGGCAACACCGAGGAGAAGTGGAAGAGGTTCCTGCACGACGGCTTCCTCGCCGGCAGCACGGCCAAGCCGGTGGATGTGGTGCTGAACGAAGTGGTGGTGCCGGTGGCGGCCAGCGTGGCTGCGAAGGCGGCGGGCGTGGACAATCTCGAAGTCATTTTCACACGCGACTACAGCCTCGACGACGGCCGGTTCTCGAACAACGGCTGGCTGCAGGAGTTGCCTGATCCGATCACGAAGATCACGTGGGACAACGCGGTGCTGATGAGCCGCAAGACGGCCGCCGCGCTCGGTGTTCAGAACAACGACGTGGTCGATCTCAAGCTCGGCGTGCGCAGCGTGAAGGGCCCGATCTGGATTCAGCCCGGCCAAGCGGATTTCACCGTCGGCATCGCTCTGGGCTACGGCCGCGAAAAGGGAGGTCGCATCGCCAATTTCAAGCCGAGCAACAATCCGATGCGCCCCGGAATCCCCGGCGGCAGCAGCAGCCGCGGCGCGGATTTCCTGAAGCAGGACACGGTCGGCTTCAACGCCTACAAGCTCCGCACCACGACGGCGGTCCACTTCGCCGCGGGCGCGACACTTTCGAAGACCGGTTCCGTTTCCCCGTTCGCCTGCACGCAGGATCATTGGTCGATGGAAGGCCGTCCGATCGTGCGCGAGGCGAATCTGGCGCAGTTCAATAAGAAGCCGGATTTCGCGAAGAATATGGATCTGGATTCGCCAGCCCATGCCAAGCACATCCCGGTGGATCCGAAGACCGGCCTGCCGCTCCCGATTTACGAGCATCCGTACACCACCCACCCCACGCTCAAGAGCGATGTGCATCAGTGGGGCATGTCGATTGATCTGAACATGTGCGTCGGCTGCTCGGCGTGCGTCATCGCTTGTCAGAGCGAGAACAACATCCCGATCGTCGGCAAGGATCAAGTGATCCGCGGCCGCGAGATGCACTGGATGCGCATCGACCGTTATTTCACCGGCCTGCCGAATCTCAAGCGCAACGAGACCGGCACGGACGTGGATCAGGTCAAGCTCGATTGGATCGACGAACCGCAGGTCGTCAACCAGCCGATGCTCTGCCAGCATTGCGAGAATGCCCCGTGCGAGACTGTTTGCCCCGTCAACGCGACCGTGCACGACGAGGAAGGTCTCAACCTGATGACCTACAACCGCTGCATCGGCACGCGTTACTGCTCGAACAACTGCGCGTGGAAAGTGCGCCGGTTCAATTTCTTCGATTACAATAAGCGCCCGATTGAGAACCTTTACGCTGGACCGCTCGCGAAGCGTCCGTCCGATGAATGGGAGTTGCTCAAGCTCGCCCGCAACCCAGAGGTGAGCGTCCGCATGCGCGGCGTGATGGAGAAGTGCACGTTCTGCGTGCAGCGCATCGAGCAGGCCAAGATCGCCCAAAAGGTGAAGGTCGGAGCCTCCGGCGATGTCGCCGTGCGCGATGGCGCTCTGAAGACCGCTTGCCAGCAGGCTTGCCCCGCCGAGGCGATTGTTTTCGGAAACATCCTCGATCCCAAGAGCCACGTCTCGCAGCTCAAGTTGCAGGCGCGCGACTACGCGGTGCTCGGCTTCCTCGACAATCGTGCGCGCGTCACTTATCTCGCCAAGGTTCGCAACCCGAATCCGGCGATGCCTGATTACCACGAATATCCGTTCAGCCTCACCGAGCACACTGGCGAGAAGTTCGAGAAGAACGCCAGTCCGTTCGTTGACCACAAAGCCGGAGACAACGGCAAGAGCGGGCACGAGGCCAAGAAAGGAGCGCACTAATGGCTCCCGTCGTTGAGAATAAATGGGCCACGAAAGGCTCCACGCCCAAGGCGCTGGAGCGCGAGCCGTTGGTGTTGAACCAGCGCAGCCTCGGCTGGATTTCCGACCGCGTCGCTTCCATCGTCGAAGGCCCCACGCCCAAGTGGTGGTGGCCGGCCTTCCTCATCAGCGCCTCCGTGGCGGGAATGATGTTCGCGATGATTGGCTACCTCATCTCGACCGGCGTCGGCGTGTGGGGTCTGAACCAGCCTGCCGGCTGGGCGTGGGACATCACGAACTTCGTTTTCTGGATCGGCATCGGCCACGCCGGCACGCTGATTTCAGCGATTCTTTTCCTGCTGCGTCAGAAGTGGCGCACATCCATCAATCGCGCGGCGGAAGCCATGACGCTCTTCGCTGTGGCGTGCGCCGGTATTTTCCCGCTCGTGCACGTCGGCCGCGTTTGGCTTGCGCCGATTTTCTTGGCGCCGGTGCCGAACGGCAACGGCCTCTGGCCGCAGTTCCGTTCCCCGCTGCTGTGGGACGTTTTCGCGGTCTCGACCTACGGCACGGTCTCGCTCCTCTTCTGGTACGTTGGCCTCATCCCCGACCTCGCCACGATGCGTGACCGCGCGACGAGCAAAGTGCGTAAGTTCGCGTACGGTTTCTTCGCGCTCGGCTGGACCGGCTCGAACCGCCACTGGAGCAACTACGAGAAGGCGTACCTGCTGCTCGCCGGTCTCTCCACCCCGCTCGTCCTCTCCGTGCACTCGATCGTGTCATTCGACTTCGCCGTGTCGCAGGTGCCGGGTTGGCACACGACGATCTTCCCGCCGTACTTCGTCGCGGGCGCGATTTTCTCCGGCTTCGGCATGGTGCTGACGCTGATGATCCCGATCCGCACGCTGTTCGGTCTGGAAGATTTGATCACGGTGCGTCACGTGGATTTGATGGGCAAAGTGGTGTTGGCCACCGGCTCGATTGTCGCTTACGCGTACGGGATGGAGTTCTTCATCGCGTGGTACGGCGGCAACCCGAACGAACTGTACGCCTTCAAGAACCGCGCGTTCGGCCCGTACTGGTGGGCTTACTGGAGCATGATTTCGTGCAACGTGATTTGCCCGCAGCTTTTCTGGTTCAAGACAATCCGCACCAACTTGGTGGCGGTGTTCATCATCTCCATCTTCGTGAACATCGGGATGTGGTTTGAACGCTTCGTCATCATCGTGACGTCGCTGCACCGCGATTACCTGCCGTCGAGTTGGGGTTACTTCAGCCCGACCTACGTGGACATTCTGACATTCGTCGGCAGCTTCGGATTGTTCTGCACGCTGTTCCTGTTGTTTATGCGGTTCCTGCCAATGATCGCGATTGCTGAAGTGAAAGGCGTCACGCCGCAGGCCGATCCGCACCACCCGCTGGGCGGCGCCAAGGGAGGGCACCACTGATGAGCAAGCCTTACGGAGTCATCGCGGAGTTCGACACGCCGGCGGACGTGATGGCCGCAGCGCGCGCCGTGAACGCGGCCGGCTTCAAGAGTTGGGATGTCCACACGCCGTTCCCCGTACACGGGATGGACGAGGCGATGGGAATTAAAAACTCGCCCGTCGGATGGTTCACTTTCATCGGCGGCGTGTGCGGATACACCGGCGGCATGCTGATGATCTGGTTCCAGAACGCGGTCGACTACCGCATCATCGTCGGCGGCAAACCGCTCTTCAGCCCGCTCTTCGCTTTCCCAGTGAGCTACGAGATGACGATTCTCTTCGCGTCGTTCGCGACCATCTTCGGCATGCTTTTCCTCAACGGCCTGCCGCGCCTGCACCATCCGCTGCTCCGGAACCGCCGGTTCGCGCAGGTGACGCACGACAAGTTCTACGTCGTCATCGAGACGGCCGATAGCAAGTACTCGGAGACAGAAACCCGCAAGCTGCTGGAGACGGCCGGCAGCAAGCACATCGAGCAGGTGGAGGAGTAACATGCGCTACTTTGTGCTCGGATTGACTTTGGTCGCGACGCTCGTGGTGAGCGTGCTCGGTTTCCGCGGGGACATCTCGCGCAAGCCGCCACTGGAGATTTTCCCCGACATGGATCGGCAGCCGAAGCTTCGCCCGCAGGAGCCGAACGCGCTGCTGCCGAACGGCCGCAGCTCGCAGCTTCCGGTTGAGGGTTCGATTGCTCGCGGCACGCCTTTCGCCTCGACGCCGAAGAACACCGGCCGCGTGTCGGGTGTGACGAACTTCGTCGAGCTTCTGCCCGTGAAGGTCACGCCGCAACTGCTCGCTCGCGGCCGCGATCGTTACGCCATCAGCTGCCTGCCGTGCCACGGTGCGCAGGGCGACGGCAACGGCATCACGAAAAAGATTGGCGCGATGGGCGTGGTCGCGAACCTGCACGACGCACGCATCGTGAAGCTGCCGGACGGCGAGCTTTTCCACGTCATCTCCGACGGACGCAATTTGATGGGCGGCTACCGCTCGAACATCGCGATCGACGACCGCTGGGCGATTGTTGCCTACCTGCGCGCTCTGCAGCGCAGCCGGCTTGGATTTGAGGACGAACTTTCCGCCGCCGAGCGCGCGCAATTGAAATAAGGCTATGAGCTCACCTGCCGCTATCGCCACGCCTACCGTCGCCCATGAGGGATCCGGCTGGGACAAGTTGCCGTACGTGCTCGTCGTGGCCGGCTTCATCGGGTTGGTCGTCGGAGCATTCTCGGACCTGAAGCAGTTCGGCTATTCCTATCTGGTCTCCTTCATGTTCTTCCTGAGCATCTGCCTCGGGTCGATGTTCCTCGTGATTTTGCATCACCTGTTCGATTCGAATTGGTCGGTGCCGATCCGCCGTTTCCTCGAGCACATCGCTTTCCTGTTGCCGGTGATGGGCCTGCTCTTCATCCCGATCGCGTGGCTCGCGCCGCAGCTGTATCCGTGGATGACGATCGATCCGCACACGGACCACTCGTTGCACGTGAAGGTCGCGCTCTTCAACCCGCCGACGTTCTACATCATGGCCGCCGTGCTCTTCGGTTCGTGGACACTGCTGAGCTACAAGCTTCGCAGTTGGTCGCTGAAGCAGGACGAGACCGGTTCGGTGGAATGCACTTTCGCGCTGCGCAAATGGGCGGCCGGCGGCGTCTTCATCTTCGCCTTCTCGCTCACACTCGCGGCGATTTACTGGATGAAGTCGCTCCAGCACCAGTTCTTCTCGACGATGTACGGTGTGTATTACTTCGCCGGCAGCGTCTGGACGACACTCGCCACGGCTTACATCATCGCGATGGTGATGCAGCGCCGCGGCTACATCCCGATCCTGCACCGCCGCCAGTTTCACGACATGGGCGTGCTGCTCTTTGCTTTCACCGTGTTCTACGCGTACATCCATTTCTCGCAGTACTTCCTGATCTGGAACGCGGCCATGCCGGAGGAAACTTTCTGGTACGTGCTGCGCGAACAAGGCACGTGGTGGGCGGTCGGAATGATCACCGTGTTCGGTCATTTCTTCGGACCGTTCCTGCTGCTGCTGCGCATCGACGCCAAGCTGAATCTTAAGCTGATGATCCCGATGGCCATCTGGGTCTGGCTGATGCATTACCTCGACATGCAGTACAACATCATGCCGGTGTTCCACACGACCGGCATCCACCTCGCGCTGACCGATCTCGCCTCGATGGCGTTCATCGGCGGCGTGCTGGCCCTCGTGTTCCTCAAATATTTTCACGCCCACGCGCCTTACCCGCAGAAAGATCCGCGGTTCGAGGAAGCGCTCGGGCCGAGTACCGCGAGTGACCATCAGGGAGCCGAGCATTAATGAACACCGGAACTGACAAGGCCGCAGAGGCCACCAAGTCCCGCTACGTCCGCGAGATTATCGGCGTCGTGCTCGTCGCCGTGCTCGTCGGTTGGGTGATCAGTCGCTATTCGCCCTCGCGGCCTTCAGTCGTTGGCGAAGCCCGCGGTGCTGAACGCGCGAAAGCGCTTGCTGAATTGAACGTCGCCAACACCGAGGCGCTCACGCACTACGGCCGTCTCGATCCCGTGCGCAAGATTGTCCGTCTGCCCGTCGCCGAGGCGATGAAGCTCACGGTGAAGGAATGGGACAACCCCGCCGCCGGCCGCAGCAACCTGCTGCAGCGCGTGGACAAATCCATCGCGCCGTTGCCGAAGATTGATTTCGAGTGAAGCGCAACACCAACCTGACTGTTTGATCAACCCGACTGTTTGATGAGCCTCTCGACCCAAACCGAATCGCGCGCGAACGCCCCAGCCGCCTCCGCGGAAGTGGACGCATCGTGCCGCGCCCCGGTACTGTTCCTTTTCACCAGCGCGTTGCTCTGGTTGGTCGCCTCCGGTTCGCTCGGATTGATTGCTTCGCTCAAGATGCACCAACCGCTGCTGCTCGTGCGCGGTGCTGAGTTGACCTACGGCCGCATCCTCGCCGCTTCCAGCAACGCATTCCTCTTCGGATTCGCCGCTCAAGCGATTCTCGGCGTCACGCTCTGGATGCTCGCACGCCTCGGTGGCACGCCGCTCGTTCGGCCGATCGTCGCGTTGCTCGGTGCAATCATCTGGAACCTCGCTGTGACGGTCGGTGTCGGCGGCATTCTCGCTGGTGACAGCAGCGGCTACGAAGGTTTTGAGTTTCCGTCCTACGCAGTGCCGGCGCTGCTCACCGCCTACACGGCCATCGCCCTCTGCGCGGTCGCGACCTATTTGCAACGCCGCGAGCGCGACAGCTACGTCTCGCAGTGGTATCTGCTCGCGGGCCTGTTTGCGTTGCCGTGGGCGTATCTCACCGTGCACAGCCTCCTCTTGATTAACCCCGTGCGCGGCGTCGCGCAGGCGGCCATCAACGCGTGGGCGGGTGCGGTGCTCCGCGAAATCTGGCTCGGCGGCGCAGCGTTGGCGGTGATTTTCTATCTCGTGCCGAAGCTGCTCAATCGCCCGCTCTACAGCCGCGGTTACGCGCAGATCGGTTTCTGGATGCTGCTCGTGCTCGGCGGTTGGACCGGCCTGCACAGCGGCGCACCGTTGCCGCTCTGGATGGTGCGGATGAGCAGCTTCGCAAGCCTGTTGATGATCTTCCCGCTGTTCGTCGTGGCGTGGAATCTCCACGTCACAGCCGGCGGTCAGCGAGTGTTCGGCGCCGATTGCCGCGTGCTGGCCTTCGCGGGGTCCGGTTTGGTCTTCTATCTTCTGGCGACGCTGGTGATGGCGATAAACCCGCTCATCAGCGAAGCGGTTCAATTCACCTACTACAGCGCCGCGGTGAAGCACATCGCTTTCTACGGCGCGTTTTCGATGGCGATGTTCGCCGCGATTTACCACATCGTGCCGCGGTTGGCCGATGCGGATTGGCCGTGCGCCAACCCCATGAAATGGCACCACAAGCTCGCTGTGGCGGGCGTGATGCTCGTAGCGCTGCCGCTGGCGTTCGCCGGTTGGCAGCAGTGGATGGGATTGCTCGATCCGAGCGCTGACTTCAATCAAATCTCCCGCACAGCGATGAGGGCTTACCGCATCACCACGATCGGTGAGATTCTCTGGCTGGCCAGCTCACTGCTCTTGGTGGTAAATCTGGTGAAGCTGCTCGCGAGCCGGTTCTGCCCGTGCGCCGCACTCGCCAGTTGCACTGCTGAATCGAACGGAGGTGCCCGATGAATCACGCCCCGCTTTTGCTGTTCGGCATTTTCGCCGCGCTATCCACCTCGTGGTTCGGACTCGTCGTCTGGCCGCAACTCCAGCTCGGCCAACTCCAGCCGGTCGAGATCGAGGAGACCGGTCAGATTTATCCATCCGCCCGCTCGGGTCTCGCCCAGCAAGGCGCGGATGTCTATCGCGCGAACAACTGCGCCGCGTGCCATACGCAGCAGGTGCGGCCGGGAGCGGACATCGCCCGCGGTTGGGGCGCGCGCCGCACGGTCGCGCAGGATTATCTCTTCGACACGCCGGTGATGCTCGGCTCCTCGCGCATCGGACCGGATCTCGCCAACATCGGCGCGCGTCAGATCGACGACAATTGGCACCTCCTTCATCTCTACAAGCCGCGTCTCGTGGTCGAGAATTCCGTGATGCCGTCGTATCGTTTCCTCTTCACGAAACGCGCCATCGGCGCCAAGCCATCGCTGGACGCCCTCAAACTGCCGGACGTGGAAGCCAAGCGCATCGAAGGCTACGAGATGGTTCCGAAAGCCGATGCCCTCGCACTGGTTGCTTACCTGCGCAGCCTGCGTTCGGATGCGCCGCTCTTTGAGGCGCCGTTGCCGACCAAACCCAAACCGGCCACGCTCTCGGCGCCCAGCACCAATTCCCCTGCCAAGAAATGAACGCGGACACGCAAAAATTTTCATCGCTCCCGCCCGAAGCGGCTGAGCCGAAAGCCGCCGCTGGAGCCTTCCCCATCTGGGTGATTGTCGCCCTCGCTGTCGTGGCGTATTTCGGAACGGTCAAGTTCGATGAGAGCGACGGCGGATTCTCCGCTCAAGTATTCGCACCCTACGTTTCCACCAAGCAGCTCGAAGATTTCCTGCCGAAAGATCCCGAGCGCATCGCCTTTCTCGAAGGCCGCAAGCTTTACAGTCAGAACTGCGCCGCGTGCCATCAAGCCTCCGGCCTCGGCTCGCCCGGACAATTCCCGCCGCTCGCCGGATCCGATTGGGTCAAGACCGAAGGGCCGAACCGCATTATCCGCCTCGTGCTTCACGGCATTCAAGGGCCGATCAAGGTCAACGGATTGGACTTCAACAACGCCATGGTGCCGTGGAAGGACAACATGACCGACCAGCAGATCGCCTCGGTCATCAGCTACGTCCGCCGCAACAAGGACTGGAACCACACCTTCTCCGCCGTCACGCCCGACCAAGTCAAAAAGATTCGCGACACCGAGAAGAGCCGCACAGCACCGTGGTCCGCTGAGGAGTTGCTGAAGCTTTCCGACAAGTAAACCTCGCGCGCTTTCGGCGCTGAGATTATTCCGACTTCACGCCCGCTGGCGCTGCCAGTGGGTAATTTTCTTTCGCAAGCTCGCGCCGGTGAGCCAGTACCACCGCTCGTATCGGCGCAACGCAGTCGCCCGCTCGTCCGCGTCGTCGCGGATGAAATGAAGCGCCACATCCGGATCCGGCGTGGAGTTCTCGAAGATGCCGAGCAACCGCGTGCGCGGCAAATCGCCGTCGAGCTCCGAGACTTGGCGCGTACGGAAACCGCATTTCACCGCTAATCGCTGCAGCGTGTGCGGCGAGAAATTGTGGTGATGCGCCACGTGGAAAAAGTGCGAGAGCCGCGAACCGGGCGCCTCGATGTTCGGCACCTCGGCGGCGAACAACCCGCCGGGACGCAGGAGTTGCTTGAGTGTGGTGAGCGTCTGCGTCGGGCTCACGGTGTGCTCGAGCACGTGGTTCATCACGACGAGATCGAAGTGTGCGCGCGGCAAACTCGTTTCCACTTCCTCGAGCAACGCGTTGCGCACGTCGAGGCCCTTCACTTCGCGCGCGAACTTCGCGTGGCCGTCGTGCGGCTCCACGCCGATGAACGTGCCGGTGCCGACGAGCGACTTGATGCTCCAGAGCAACGCGCCGACGCCGCAGCCAACCTCGAGCACCTTCACGCCGGGGCGCAGATGCGGCCGGAGCAGTTGCAACAGCGGCTTTATTTTTGGAAGGCGGCGGCGGAAGAAGGCCTCATCCGGCACGGACTGGCTCTTGTATTGGCCCCAGTAATCCTTGTGATAAAAGTCGGCGTTCGCTTGCTCACTCGGGCGCGGGTTCGTGTGGACCAATCCGCAAGCGCGGCAGATGACCGTTCGCAGCGCGCTGCTGCCGCGCCCTTTCTCGGCGAAGAGCAAATGATTCACACCACCGCACAGGTCACAGGCCTGCTCGGGCGTCGTCTTCGGGGAATTCTCCTTCGGAACAGCCATCCTCGCGCGATTGTTAACTTTGACGGCCGAATGTCAAAAGGCATTTGAAACTTGCCGCCATCGCACCGCGCCACTAGACCAGAGGAATGCGCTCCTTTTTTCGAAGCCTCGTGCCGTTCGTTGCATTGATTTGTTTTGTCCGCTCTCTCGCGGCTGCGGAGTTTTCGCTCGCGACCTTTGAAGCCGACGTCACCGTGCCCATCGGCCACGGAATGATGGGCGGCGCGTGGCAGGCGAAGTCCGTCGCCGATCCGTTGTTCGCACGCGGGTTCGTCATTCTCGGTGCGGAGAAACCAATCGTGTTCGTCTCGGTGGATTGGTGCGAAATCCGCAACGACGCGTATGACCGCTGGCGCGCTGCGTTGGCTGAAGCGGCGGGAACCGAACCGGTGCGCGTGCTTGTCACGACCATCCATCAGCACGAAGCGCCGGTAGCGGATTTGGAGGCGGAGCGGATTTTACGCGCACGCAAACTCGCTGGCAGCGTGTGCGATTTGGAGTTTCACGAGAAGGCCGTGCAGCGCGTCGCCGAAGCACTGCGCGCGTCGTTGCTCAAAGCACGCCGGTTCACCCATATCGGCGTTGGTCAGGCGAAAGTGGAGCGGATCGCCAGCAACCGCCGTTATCTGTTGCCGGATGGCAAACCGAGTTTCGACCGCGGCAGCGCGACGCGCAATGTGCTGGCGCGCGAGGCCGGCGATGGCGTGATTGATCCGTGGCTCAAGACGCTGAGCTTTTGGAACGGCGACACGCCGTTGGCGGCTGTGAGCGGTTACGCGACGCATCCGATGAGCTACTACCGCACGGGTGAGATCTCCGCTGACTTTCCGGGGCTCGCCCGCGCGCGCCGACAAAAAGAAATGCCCGGCGTGTTCCAGATTTATTTCTCCGGTTGCAGCGGGAACGTCACCGCCGGAAAATACAACGACGGCGCGCGCACGAATCGCGCCGCACTCGGCGATCGACTTCACGCCGCGATGGCGACTGCGTGGCGTGAGACGAAGCGTCAACCCGTGGAAACGATCGCTTTTCGTAACGCGCCGATGAAATTGAAGGTGCGCGAGGAAGGCGACTTCGCCCCGGCGGAGCTTGAGAAGAAACTCGCGGCCGGTGTCGCGCCATTCCAGCAATGTCTCGCAGCGATGGGGCTGAGTTGGCGCAAACGCAGTGCGGCCGGCCGGCCGATTGATGTGCCGTTGATTGACTTCGGTTCCGCGCAATTTCTCCTCCTGCCCGGCGAGGCGTATGTGGAATATCAACTCGCCGCTCAGAACCTGCGCCCCGATTCGTTCGTGCTCGTGGCCGGTTACGGTGATGGCGCGACTGGCTACATCCCGACCGAGCAGCACTGGGCAGAGCGCGACGGCAATCTGCACGACTGGTGCTGGGTCGCGCCCGGCGCGGAGTTGGGGATGCTCGATGCGCTCCGGCGCGTGTTGCTGCCGCCGCGGTGACCTTGCGCTCTCCGTTGTTCGGGATTACCAGTAGGACGTGAATCCCCACGAAGCACTCGTCGCGCTCAACCTCATCGAAGGCGTCGGCCCCATCCGCGTTCGCCAACTGCTCGATCACTTCGGCGAAGCGCCGGCGATTCTGCGCGCCAACGGCACGGAATTACAACGCGTGCGCGGTATTGGTCCGGAGATCGCCTCGGCTATTTCGAATTGGGAAAAGGCCGTCGACCTCGCCGGTGAACTGAAGCGCATCGAGGACTTCGGTTGCCGCGTGATCACGCAACTGGACGAGGAATATCCCGAGTCGCTCCGGGAGATTTACGATCCGCCCGTTGTTCTTTACGTGAAAGGCCGGATGGAGCCGCGCGACCGGCAGGCCGTGGCGATGGTCGGCTCGCGCCAGACGACGCATTACGGTATCGAGACGGCGCGCAAACTCGCGTGGCAACTTGCCGCGTCGGGCGTCACGGTGGTGAGCGGCGGCGCGCGCGGCATCGACACAGCGGTGCATCAGGGCGCTCTCGCGGCGAAAGGCCGGACCATCGCTGTGCTCGGCACCGGCATCAACATCGTCTTCCCGCCAGAGAATGCCGAGCTGTTCGAGCGCATCGCCGCCACCGGCGCGGTCATCACGCAATTCCCTTTCAACCGACCGGCGGACAAACAGAGTTTTCCCATCCGCAACCGCATCGTGGCGGGCATGACGCTCGGCACGGTGGTGGTCGAAGCGAACCTCACGAGTGGCGCGCTCATCACGGCGGGTCTCGCCACCGAGTACGGCCGGCAGGTTTTCGCTGTGCCGGGCCGCGTGGATTCGCCACGCAGCAAAGGTTGCCACGACCTGATCAAGACAGGCGCGAAGCTCTGCGAGAACGTCGAGGATATCCTGAGCGAGTTCGAGTATCTCTTTCCCGCGAGCAATCGCGCCGGCAAATTGAGCGAAGGCGGCGCGCGGTTGACGATCGAGCTTTCTGCGGACGAACAGAAAATCCTCGGCGCGCTTGATCACGAGGAACGGCAGATTGACGAGATTATCCGCCACGCTGGCCTGCCCGTCGCGACGGTCTCGGTGACGCTGCTCGGCTTGGAGATGAAACGGTTGGTGCGGCAGCTTCCCGGCAAGATCTTCGCGCGGAACAGTTGAGCGACCGCTTGCTTTCGTTGCGGGCTTCACCTAAAATGCACGGGTAACTCAACCGACTAGTTATGTACACAATCATCGGCGGCGACGGCAAAGAATACGGTCCGATTGCTCTTGAGCAGATTCAGCAATGGATCGCACAGGGGCGCGCCAACGGCCAAACCCAGGTGCAGAAGGAAGGCGGAACGTTTCAACCGCTGGCGAATTATCCCGAACTGGCGGCGTTGCTACCGGGCGCGAGTGGTGCCGCCAGCGCACCGCCAGTGCAGGGTTTTAAGCCAGTATCGGGGTTCCGGCCAATCGGCAGTGGCAGTGCGGGCAGCGCGGCGGGCGAGGTGCCGCTGCCGGCCGATGTGTTGACGCGCGATTTCGATCTGAACATCGGCGATTGCATGAGCCGCGGCTGGGATTTGATGAAGGCGAACTTCGGCGTGGCCGTGGGCGTCGTGTTGCTCTACGGCTTCATCATCATTGTCATCTCACTGTTGGGGATGATTCCCTGCCTTGGCCTTATCTTCTCGCTGGCGAGCATGGTAGTCGGCGGGCCGTTGGTGGGCGGCTTGCTCTATTTCTTCATCAAGAGTTCCCGTGGACAACAGAGCGGTGTGGAAGACCTTTTCTCGGGCTTCAAGCGCAACTTCGTCCATCTGGTGCTCGCTCAAATTGTGCAGGGCATCTTGGTTTTCGTCGCGATACTGCCGGGCATCGTTCTTATCGTGGCGACCTTGTTTGCGATGGGTGTTCGTTTCGAGCATTTCGAGAAAGGAGTAAAGCCATCTCCCGAAGCGGTAGTGGCCGCGGCCGCGGTGTTCCTCGTGACGGTGTTTGTGCCGATAATTTACCTGAGTGTCCGCTGGGCTTTCACGCTGCCGCTGGTGGTGGATCGCAAGATGGATTTCTGGCAGGCGATGGTCACGAGCTGGAAAGTCGTCGGCAAACATTGGTGGAAGACCTTCGCCTTCGTCTTCGTAACCAGCCTCATCAATATGGCCGGCCTATTCTGTTTCTGTCTGGGTGGACTGGTGACCGGTCCGTGGATGCTCTTCGCCTACGTCAACGCCTACGAAGAACTCTTCGGAGTGCGCGGTGGCGCCACGCCGTCTGCGTCTGAGCCCAATGCTTGATGTCGCCAAGGCACGCGCCTGTCTGTTGAGCAACCTGCTGGTGTTGCCCGGGCTCGGCTCGGTGATCGCGAGCCGCGCGGTAGGCTGGGCGCAAATCACGCTCGCCGTGCTCGGCTTCTGCGCCTCCGGCACGGGCGCGGTTTGGTCGCTCGGTTGGATTCTGAAGAACCGTGAAGCGATGGGCGAAGGCATCGTGGAACTCTCCGGTCTCTGGCTCCCGCTCGGCGTGGCCGTGAGTGGACTCGCGCTCTTCGCGGCTGCGTGGTTGTGGGGACTCTTCACCGGACTCAACCTGCTGCACGAAGCGAAACGCGCCGCCACCACGCCGCCGCCATTGTAACGCTGTCAGACCGGGCGCAGTCGCTCGCTTGACTTTGCTTTCGCTCCCGCGAAGCTTGCGCCGATGCAACGGGACAGCCTGCTCAAACCCGCCGCGATCGCCTTCGTCATCGCGCTGATTACGTATGCGACGTTCTACTCGTGCGATGGCCACCTGCGCACGCGCAAAGGGCCGTGGCAGCTCGAGTTCACCGCCGACACGAACGGCGTTCCGGCCGTCGTCATCCACCAACCCTCGCTCGGCGTGGAGCGGTTCCAACTCATCTTCGCCGGCGAACGTGTGCCGACGAATTTCGTGCCCGCCACTATCCGCTTCGACACACCGCAGCAGACCGTGCCGACCGGCGAGTTTCTCTATCACGATTTGATGTATCTGCCGGGTGTGGTGACGCTAAATCTCTTCGGTCACGGCATCGAGCTGTTGCCACGCGCGCTCATCGTGAACGGCCGCGAGGAACCGTGGCGTCCGACGGCGACGATTGAATTGAAGCCCGAGGCGAAGAAAACGTTGCCGCCCGTGCCGAAGAAAAAGAAGCGTTACTGAACTGTTCACGTCGGGACTGACCTCTTCTGCCTGCTCATTCCTTTCGTGGAAGCGCGCCGGGCACCTTCGTAAAATCGAAATCCACCACCGCCTCAGCCGCCAGCGTGCCGAGCTGCGAACGGAGCGCGACCACGCTTCCGCCGTCGGCGGGATGGTTGCGGTTCGCGAGAAAGATCACGAACGTGCGCGAGAACGGATCAATCCAGACAGACGTGCCGGTCCAGCCGGTGTGGCCGAACGAGCCGATGGGGAAGAGCTTGCCGCGCGGGCCGCTGTACGGCGAATCAATGTCCCAACCCAAGCCGCGCCGCGCGGACACAGCCGCAGGCGATTGCACGCTCGTCATCAGCCGCACCGTTTCAGGCCGCAACACGCGTGCGCCGTCCAGTTCGCCGCCGTTCAGCAGCATTCGCGAGAAACGCGCGAGATCGTTCGCGGTCGTGAATAACCCCGCGTGACCGGCCACGCCACCCATCCGCCGCGCCGTCGGATCGTGCACTTCGCCGCGCAGGTAGACATTGTTCGTCGCTGTCGTCGGCGCGATGCGTGATCGCGCGGATGTGCCGGGGCGGAAGCCGGTATCGTTCATTTTTAGAGGGCCGAAGATTTCACGCGCCGCAAACGCATCCAACGATTCGCCAGTCACGCGCCGCACCAGTTCGCCGAGCAAGATGAAGTTAATGTCGCTGTAAACGAACTTCGTGCCGACCGCCGATTGTAATTTCTCTCCACAAGCGAGCTGCACGGCCTTCGCGGCGCCTTGCCACGGTTGAGCCAAACTCAGGCCGGGACGCAGCCCCGAGGTGTGCGTGAGCAGATGCCGCACGGTGACGGATTCGCGGCCGTCGCCGCTGAACTCCGGAATAAAATCGCGCACGGGCGCGTCCAGTTTCAAACGGCCGCGTTCGAGCAACAGCGCGATGGCTGGCGCGGTGGCGATGGATTTGGTGAGCGAAGCGGCGTCGAAAATCGTGTCGGCGCTCATCGGTTCCGCCTGCGGCGCGATGGCGCGATGGCCGGATGCTTTTGAATAAGTGATGCCGTTGCGTTCGAGCCAGAGAACGCCGCCGGGCAGTTTCATCTCCGAGATGGCTTGTGCAATGGCGGCGTCCATCGCCGCGAGTTTCTCGCTGTGGAAAACCTTTTTCGCCGGTGCAGGTGTTACTTGAGGTGTTGGTGCGGGTTTCGGCGTGGGCGCGACGGTGACCGGCGGCGGTTGCGTGATGACAGTCGCCGGCTTCTTTTCCGGCGTGCGGCAAGCGGTCAACGCCAGCAGCACGGCGAGCGAGAGCGGAATGAGGACACGGTCCATTGCCTGAGGATGATGACGCGCTTTCACACGCCTCTCAAGCGCAACGTCTTTTCAGATTCTTGGGCTTGCGGCCGACGCGCGGTGAGGTGATGATTGAGGCCTTCAAAGAAAGCATGCATCGGCAGATGAACATCGTCTTTACGTCCGCGCGTTTTCTGCGCGCTGCGTCCGCGTTTTGCCTCGCGCTGCTATTCACGGCGACAGCTTTCGCGGCGCCGCTGGTTTATCAGAAGCCGCCCGCGGACATCGCGGAGATTCTCGCCGCGCCCGAGGCGCCGCAGATTTCGCTCAGCCCCGCGCGCGACCGGATGCTGCTGGTGCAGGGCTTGCGGCATCCCGCCATCGCCGAGTTGGCGCGGCCGATGGTGCGACTGGCCGGCCAGCGCGTGAATCCGCAGAACAACGGACCGCACGTCGCGCCGGGCTTCGTGGGGCTCACGCTTAAGACATTTGCCGACGGCAAAGAACGCAAAGTGACGTTGCCGGATAGTTCGCGTATCAGTTTCCCCGTGTGGTCGCCGGATGGAAAACTCTTCGCGGTGGTGCGCTTCGGTTCGACGCAATTGGAACTGCTAATCGGCGACGCGCAGAGCGGGCAGTTGAAGGCGTTGAAAGGCGCGGCGCTCAACGGCGCGTTCGGCGAGATTTTCCAATGGATGCCCGACAGCCAGCACATCATTTGCAAGGTGGTGCCGGCGAAGCGCGGGAAGCCGCCGATCGCGCCCGCGGCGCCGGTCGGCCCGACGGTGCAGGAGACTGGCGCGAAGGCTGCGCCCGTACGGACGTATCAGGATCTGCTGGAGAGCACGCATGATGAGGAACTGTTCGACCACTATCTCACGGCGCAGCTCGCGTTGGTGAACGCGCGCTCGGGCCAAGTCGTATCGCTCGGAAAGCCGGGTGTGTTCGCAGCCGTGGAGCCGTCGCCGGATGGGCGATTCCTGCTAGTGGAGAGCATTCGCCGCCCCTACTCGTATCAGGTGCCGATTCCGCTGTTCGCAAAAAAATTCGAGGTGTGGGATCGCGCGGGACAAGTGGTGAAGCCGCTCGCCGAGCATCCGTCGGGCGAAAATCTCACGGTTGGCGGCGTCGTGGATCAACCGCGTAGTCACCACTGGCAACCGACTGCGCCGGCCACGCTGGCGTGGGTGGAGGCGCTCGATGGCGGCGATCCGCGTACGAAAGCCGAGCGTCGCGACCGCGTCCTGCTTTGGGCCGCGCCGTTCGCAGATGAACCGCGTGAGATGGCGCGGATGGAACATCGTTTCTCGGCCGTCACGTGGGGCGAAGATGGGCAGACGGCGTTGCTGCGTGAGTTCCAAAGCAGCCGGCGCTGGTATCGCACGTGGCTGTTCAACCTCGATAAAACGGAGGTCGCGCCGCGCCTGCTGTGGGATCTCTCGTCGCAAGAACGATTCAATCATCCCGGCACGCCGCTGATGCGTTCGTTGCCGAACGGCAAGCGTGCGATGCGCATGTCGGATGGCGCGATTTTCCTCACTGGCCAAGGTGCATCGTCCGAGGGCGACCGGCCGTTTCTCGATCGGCTCGATGTGGCGACACTCGAGGCCAAGCGCGTTTTCCGCTGCGACGACACGAGCTACGAGAGCGTGGTGGCCTTCGTGAAGAATGATGGTTCGGAATTCATCACGCGCCGCGAGACGGCGGTCGAGCCGCCGAATTATTTCCTGCACGGCACCGGCGAACCGCGGCCGCTCACGCAATTCCGCGACCCATTTCCAGAATTGCGCGCGGTGAAGAAGCAGCTCGTCACCTATCAGCGCGAAGACGGCGTGCCGCTCTCTTTCACGCTTTATCTGCCGCCCGGTCACGAAGCCGGCAAGCCGCTGCCGACGATTCTCTGGGCGTATCCGCGCGAGTTCACCGACGGCGATCTTGCGGCTCAGCAGGTTTCTTCGCCGCACCGATTCACGCGATTCACCGGTTCGCTGCATCTCTTTTTTGCACTGCAGGGCTACGCGGTGCTGGACAACGCATCGCTGCCGGTAATAGGTGATCCGAAGACGGCGAACGACACTTTCGTGCCGCAGATTATCGCCGCGGCGAAGGCGGCGGTGGATAAGGCGGTGGAGCTCGGCGTGACCGACGCGCGCCGTGTCGGTGTGGGCGGTCACAGCTACGGGGCGTTCATGGCGGCGAATCTGCTGGCGCACACGGACATCTTCCGCGCCGGCGTGGCCCGTAGCGGCGCTTACAATCGCACGCTCACGCCGTTCGGTTTTCAGAATGAGCGCCGCACGTTGTGGGAAGCGCCGGAGACGTACATCAAGGTTTCGCCGTTGTTGCACGCCGACAAGCTGAAGGAGCCGTTGCTGCTGATCCACGGCGAGTTCGACAACAACCCCGGCACATTTCCCGAGCAGAGCGAGCGGCTTTTTCACGCGATCAATGGCAACGGCGGAACCGCACGATTGGTAATACTGCCCTTCGAATCGCACATCTACCTCGCGCGCGAGTCGGTCGGCCACACGCTGCACGAGATGCTCGCGTGGTTTAATAAGTACGTGAAGAACGCCGGCAACGGTTCGTCCGGCGCGACCGCGGGGAAGTGATCTTCAGACGCCGTCGCTCGTCAGGCCGCAAAGAGTTTCTTCAGCTGCTGCAACGTCGGCGGAATAGCGATGAACGGATCTTCGGCGGACTCGTATTCGAGGGCGACAAACCCCTGATAATTCGCTGCGCGCATCAGTTTCACGAGGCGCGGTAAATCGGCCAACTCGGACTTGGCCGCACCGACTCGGCGAATCTCGGTCTTGATCTGGATGTTCACCGCGTACGGCAATGCCTGTTCGAAATCCGTGTACGGATCGGCTGTGCGGAAGTTTCCCGAATCGAGATTCACGCCGAGCCACGGGCTTTGCATCATCTTGATCAGGCGGATGAGATTCTCCGCCGTGCCGATGCTGTCATGGTTTTCGAGGCCGAGGAACACGCCCTTTTTGCCGGCGTAATCGCAGCATTCTTCGAGCGCGCCGATGATGTTCTTTTCCGCGTCAGCCTTCGTCAGCGTTTTGCTTTGTCCAGCGAAGATACGTACGTGAGCTGTGCCGAGCGCGGCGGCGCGATCCGTCCAAAGTTTCACTAACGCGATTTCGCGGTCGCGTGCCTCGCCTTTCGGATGCGTGAAGTTATTGCCCACCGCCGTGCCGCTGATGGCAAGCCCGCGCAGGAAGGCGTGCCGACGCAGTCGGTGCAGGAAAGCGTCGTCGGTCTCCTTCGGGAAAAAGTAGCTGGTCAATTCCGCGCCTTCGCAGCCGTGGTCGGCACAGAAATCGAGGAACTGGAAGAGGTCGATGGTGCGCGCCGGTCCAGCGCCTTTCTCCTGCCGCGTACCGTCCTTGAAGAATTGGCGGAACGAATAGGCTGCGAGGCTCAAGCGCAGGGTCGGCTTGCCGAGGCGTTTGAACGGTACGATGGCGTGGCTGGCCGGAGCGATGGCGAGACCGGCGGTGGCGAGGCTGGCGCAGTTCAGAAACTCACGACGCGAGAGGTTGTTCATAAGCGAAGCGTAGCGGGGCGGCTCGTTGACGGAAACTTTCTTTTTCACAATGCACCGTCCGCTTGCCGCGCGTTCGCAGCCCTTCTACGCTCATGCGCATGAAACAGTTCATTGCCGCGCTGCTGGCTTGCGCATGTCTCATATCCTCCGCATTCGCCGCCGAGATTCTGCCGAAAGAGCGGATGGTGGTACTGATTACGATCGACGGTTTCCCCGCCTGGTTGTGGGAAGATCCGACGTTGCCGGTGCCGACACTTCGCAAGTTGGCGCGCGAAGGTGCGTCGGCGAAGGCGATGACGATCTCGAACCCCGCTGTGACGTGGCCGAACCACACCACACTCGTCACCGGCGTGACGCCCGCGAAGCACGGTGTGCTTTACAACGGTCTGCTGCTGCGGCCCGCTGGCTTGCCGCCGAAGCTCGAGCCGTGGAAGGACAAGAACGCGCTGGTGCGCGTACCGACGGTGTACGACCTCGCCTTCAAGTCCGGCCTCAGCACCGCGCAGGTGGACTGGGTGCCGACGACAAACTCGATGACGCTAACGTGGGAGTTTCCGGAAATCCCGAATCCGAACGGCGTCATCGAGAAGGAGCTCGCCGCCGCGGGTGTGATTGACGCGGCCGGCTTTCGCGAGTTCACCAAACGCAATCCCGCGTGGCGCGATATGATTTGGACGAAGGCCGCCACGCACATCGCGACCACGCGCCGGCCGAACCTGCTGCTGTTCCATCTGCTGGTGACCGACGCGCATAATCACAAATACGGTCCCGGTTCGCCGGCGAGCCACACGGCATTCGCTTACGCCGATGCGTGCGTGCGCGAATTGCTCGACGGCATCGAGGCCGCAGGCTTGAAGGAGAAGGTGACGCTGGTCATCACGACCGATCACGGATTCAAGACGGCCAAACGGATCATCCGCCCGAACATCGTTCTGCGGCGTGAAGGGTTGCTGCAAACCCGCGGGCCGACGGTGGCGAGCTGCGATGCGTATGTTTCCGTGCTCGGCGGCAGCGCGATGGTTTTCGTGACCAACCCCGAGAAACGCGCGTCGGTGCTGCCGCGGCTGAAGGAATTACTGGCGAAGGTTGAAGGCATCGAACGGGTTGTTGAGCCGAAAGATTATCCCGCGCTCGGTTTGCCATTACCGGAACAGAATGGGCAGATTGGCGATCTGATTCTGCTCGCGAAAGGCGGCTACGGTTTTCACGTTTCACCGATTGGCGAGGAGGTGGTGTCCGACGTGACGCCTGATGTGTATGCCGGTCACCACGGTTATCTGAACAGCGACCGCGAGATGGATGGAGTCTTCCTCGCGTGGGGCCGCGGCATCAAGTCCGGTGCGCGTTTGGAGCGGATCGCGAATCTCGATGTGGCGCCGACGGTGGCGGCGTTGCTCGGCCTTGAGATGAAGGACGTGGACGGACGGGTGCTGCGGGAATTGCTGAAGTGACGCTTGGCGTCGCTTAGTGGCAACCGCAACCGGTACCGCAACTGCCGTCATCGTAGTCTTCGATCTTCGGCAACCGGCCGAGCTCAAAGGTCTTGGCAATCTGCTGGTGGATGGCGTCCTGCACGCGCCGGACTTCCTGCTGCGCGGCGAGAAAATCCTTGGCCACGGGGTTCTCGAGGAACGTCGCGCGGGCCGTCTCGAAGTCGGTGACTTCCTCATCGCTGACTTTGCCGCCGCTCTCCTGCTTCTGCTGCAGCATCGCGCCGCGATCGCTCAGCATTTGATACTGGTACTTGGCGCCTTCGTCGCCGAGGAAGGTCTCGATCTTCTTGAAAAGGTCGCCAAAATCGGGCTGCGCGAGAATGGTCTGGCACAACTCGTTGGTCTTCGTTTCGACGAATTCGTTTGAGAAAGTGGGATGCATAAATTTTAAGCGGGATTGTTCCCGAGGCTGTTCAGTGTAACACGGGGAAGGGACGGCGCAAGGCTCGTCAAACGGTCATGATCTCCTTCTCCTTCGTGGCGAGATGGGCGTCGAGCTTGCCGATGTATTGGTCGGTGAGCTTCTGGACTTCCTTCTCGGCGGCTTCCACGTCGTCCTCGGTTACGCCGCCATCTTTGCCGACCTTCTTCGCGAGTTCGAGCGCTTCGCGGCGGTTGTGGCGGATCGCCACGCGCGCTTCCTCGGTCATCTTCTTGACGAGCTTCACGAACTCCTGACGGCGCTCGGTGGAAAGCTCGGGGAGATTGATCCGGATGACCTTGCCCTGCACGGAAGGGTTGAGGCCTAGATTGGATTTGAGGATGCCCTTCTCGATGGCCTGCGTGTTCGTGGTGTCCCACGGCTGGATGAGGAGCGAGCGCGACTCGGGACAGGTGATCGTGGCCGCTTCGCGGATGCGCATGGTCGAGCCATACACCTCGATGACGATGTTTTCGACGAGCGACGGCGAGGCTTTGCCGGTGCGCACGCCAGTGAGTTCGTGCACGAGATGCTCCTCGCTCTTGAGCATCTTTTCTTCGGCTTCCAACAGAATGTCATCGAGTGCCATAATTTTTCCTTCAGATTTCAGATCAAAGTAGAACGGTCAAAAGTTCGTTCGCGCGGCGGCTGCGCTCAATTCGAGACCATCGTGCCGACCTTCTCGCCGAGCACGACGCGCTTGATATTGTTCGGCTTGAAAAGATCGAAGACGATGATCGGCATCTTGTTGTCCATGCAGAGCGAGAAGGCAGTGGCGTCCATCACCTTCAACTGCCGCTGGAGCGCTTCCATATAAGTGATGCGCGTGAAGCGCTTGGCCTTCGGATTCTTCTTCGGATCGCTGTCGTAAATGCCGTCCACCTTCGTCGCCTTGAGAATCACATCGGCATGCATCTCGTTCGCGCGAAGCGCCGCGGCGGTGTCGGTCGAGAAATAGGGATTGCCGGTGCCGCCGCCGAAGATGACCACGCGGCCCTTCTCCAGATGCCGCACCGCGCGCCGGCGGATGAACGCCTCGGCCACCTGATTCATCGTGATGGCGCTCTGCACACGCGTGGGAACGCCAGTCTTCTCGAGCGCGTCCTGCAGCGCGAGTGCATTGATCACAGTGGCGAGCATGCCCATGTAATCGCCCGTCGAGCGGTCGATGCCGCGTTCGCTGCCGGAAAGACCACGGAAGATGTTGCCGCCGCCGACCACGATCACGATTTCCACACCGAGCTCGCGCACCGCGTGAATCTGGCGCGCCATGTCGTGCACCACCTCGGGGCAGATGCCCTGGCCCGACTCGCCGCCCAATGCCTCGCCGCTGAGCTTGAGGAGAATGCGGCGGTACTTGGGCTTGGCGGCTCGTGTCATACGCAGAGAGCTTTGTAGCAACGCCCGCGCGAAGCGTCAATCCAACGGGAAGAAAAAGGCGTGGCGGCCAAGTTTCTTCAAGCCTGCAAACAAAAACCGCGCCCCCTTTCGGAGCCGCGGTGTGAAATGGGTTCGTTGGCTCGCTTACGTTACGCGAGAACTTCGCCGACTTGGAAACGGAGGAAGCGGCGTACAGTCAACTCGTCGCCGAGCTGCTTGGCGATGGCGCCGAGGTGGGCTTTCACGGTCACATCAGGATTCTTCACGAAGCCTTGATCGATGAGGCAGGTGGTCTGGAAGAACTTCTCACGTTTGCCTTTGAGGATATTCTCCATCGCGGCGGCGGGCTTGCCTTTCAGCGCGTCGGAGTTACGGGCGATGTCGTCTTCGCGCTGGATGACCTCGGCCGAGATCTGCTCGCGGCTGACGGCGATGGGATGGGCCGCGGCGATCTGGAGGGTGATGTCGCGGACGAACTGCTTGAAATCCTCGCTCGCGGTGGTGGCTTCTTTGCCGCAGCCGACTTCGACGAGCACACCGACTTTCGCGCCGGTGTGGATGTAGGCGGCGACGGCGCCGGCCCCTTGCACATCGAGCCGCTGATGGCGGGTGATCTTGATGTTCTCGCCAATCTTGGCGACGGCGGCGACGCGGTCAGTCTCAACGTCGGCGGCGGAATCGGCCGCGAACTTCTTCGCGACATCGGCACAGAAGATGCCGAAGAATTCGTTCTTCGCGACGAAATCGGTCTCGCAGTTGATCTCGACGAGCACGCCGGACTTGGCGCCGGGCGTCACGTGCTGGGCGATGACGCCTTCCTTGGCTTCACGCGATGCTTTCTTGGCGGCGCTGGCCGTGCCCTTCTTGCGGAGCACGTCCACGGCGCCCTGAAGGTCGCCTTGCGACTCGACGAGCGCGTTTTTACAATCCATCAGACCTGCGCTAGTCATCTCGCGGAGCTTGCCGACGAGTGCGGGAGTAATCTCAGCCATAAATCAGTTCGGTTCGGGTTTCGTTGGAATGGAAATCCACCAAAGCGTCCGGCGGGCGGGAAACCCGCCCGCACGGAGCGCATTGAAAGGAGTTACTTGCCAGCAGGCGCGGGCGCAGCGGCAAAAACGGCTGCGGCCGGAGCAATCTCAGCGGGCGCGACGACTTCGGAGATCTTCTTGGCGCGGGCGTACTTGGCTTCGTACTCGCCCTTGGCTCCAGCGATCACCGCGGTGACGGTGCCGAGGAAGATGCGGACGGAGCGGATGGCGTCGTCGTTGCCGGCGATCGGGTAGTCCACCAGATCGGGGTCGCAGTTGGTGTCGACGATGGCGACGAGCGGGATGTTGAGCTTGCGGGCTTCGGCCACGGCGTTGTGCTCGCGCTTGACGTCCACGATGAACATCACGTCCGGCTGGACCTTCAGCGTACGCAGACCGCCGAGGTTCTTGATGAGGCGAGCCTTCTCGCGGCGAATCGAGGCCTGCTCCTGCTTGACGTAACTGTTGATGGAACCGTCGGCTTCCATCTTCTCAATCGTATCGAGACGCTTGAGGGAGTTCTTGACGGTTTTAAGATTGGTGAGCGTGCCGCCGAGCCAACGCTCGGTGACGTGCATCTGGCCACAGGCTTCCGCAGCCTCTCTCACGGCCTGCTGCGCCTGCTTCTTGGTGCCGACGAAAAGCACATTGCCGCCTTTGGCGACGGTCGCAGCGAGGAACTCGCACGCGGCTTGGAGTTGCGCGGCAGTCTTGCTGAGATCGATGACGTGGATGCCGTTGCGCGCTTCGAAGATGAACGGCTTCATCTTGGGATTCCAGCGGCGGGTTTGATGGCCGAAATGGACGCCGGCTTCCAGCAGTTCTTTGATACCGATGTTGGTGCTGATGTTGGTCACTGTATTTTCCTTTGTTAGAAGTCCGTCTCGGGACGAACCATCCCGCGGAACACGAGATTGTGTTGGTGTTATTGTGGCCGCCGCACCCACACGGGCGCAGACTGTTTAAGGCCGTTCAACCCTCTCCGCTTTGGGCGGAAAGGGATCGGGAGCGTAACAAAGACGCTCGCCGAGGCAAACTTATTTTTCGGCTGAAAAGAGGGGCAAGAACCATCACACTCGCCCCGTGCCGCGCGCCGCCAACCAAGCCAAACCCGCTCTTCGAGCCCATCCCATCGAGGTCTGCATCCTCGCGGGCGGGCAAAGCGTGCGTATGGGTCGTGATAAAGCGCGCGTCCGCCTTGGTAGCCGGACACTGCTCGGCCACGCTCGCGTCGCCGCTCGAGCGCTCGGTTTGCCCGTGCGCGTCATCCGGCGCGACCTCGTGCCGCGCTGCGGTCCGCTCGGCGGCATCTTCACCGCGCTCGCCACCACACGCGCCGCGGCGGTTCTCTTTCTTTCGTGCGACATGCCATTCATCACACCGGCGTTGTTGCTGCGGGTGATTCAGGCGAACCGAACGAAGAGCGCGAAAGCGTTCGGCGTGTTCACAACCAGCAGCGAAGGAGTTGGATTTCCATTCTTCATCGAGCGCGAAGCGTTGCCACAAGTGGAGAATCAAATCGAACGTGGCGACCGCTCGATTCAATCGCTCGCCCGCGTGTTGCACGCGAAGCGGCTGCGCTTGCCGCGCGCGTCGTGGGCCCAGCTCACGAACTTGAATACGCCCGCCGAATTGAGCGAAGCGAAGCGTTCAAGTACCTCCGCGCCGCATTTGCGGCTTTCCAATCGTGATGGTTCGTGATGTAGTCCGCGTCGGCAATGAAGGATTCGCCAGGGAGGGAACAGCAGGATCACAGCGACGTCGTCGGCATCATTTTGGTCGGCGTGGCGGTGCTTTTATTGCTGGCCACATTTTCATACGACAAGCTCGACCTCGGTTCGACGGAGGTCGCGCGGAAGCACAACTGGATCGGCGCATTCGGCGCGTGGACGGCTTTCGCGCTTTTTTCACTGCTCGGTGCGGCGGGCTATCTCGTGCCGCCGTTGCTGCTCATCTTCGGCCTCGCCTATTTCATCCCGAACCTCGGCCCGCTGCTGCGTCGCTGGCCGTGGGCGTTGGTGTTGGTGCTGTGCGGCACTTGCACGCTCGCGCTCTCCCACTCTGACCGCATCAAGAATGGCCTCGGCGTCTCGAACGCCGGCGGGTTCATCGGGGAGTTTTTCTACAATTATATTTTCAGCCACTTCAACGTGGTGGGCGCGACGATCATCTTTCTCGTCGTCTATCTCGTCAGCTTGCTGTTCCTGACAAATTTTCAACTCGGCGACTGGGTGCGCGAGAAATGGCACGCGTGGCGCGAGGGCCGGACTGTTGTGCCGCGGGAAGAGGAGTTCGTCGGCTCGGCTGAGAGGACGACGTTGGAAGGCCGCGCGCGCGATTTGGAGAAACAGGCGCGCGATTTGCAGGATCAGATTGACCGCACCGACCGCGCGCGCAAAGGGCTGAAAGAGCAGCAGCCGGATGTGGGTTTCGCCGCGCCGGCCGCCAAGTCCAATCTCGGCGCGGATTTGCAGCCTGTGCCCGAGCCGCTGGTACGTGATTTGAGCGTGCCGCAGACGGGTTCCGCTGCGTCCGTCTCGCGCTCGCGCAAATCTGTCGCCGTGAAGGAACCCGCGCCGGCCGACGAAGGGATGATTATCTCCGCCCGCGAGTTGGGTACGGCTTCGGCTGCCGACATTCTTGGTCGCAGTCCCGCTGGTAATCTGGACGAGACGCGACTCGTCGAGCCGCCCATCGAGAAGAAGCGTTTGCGTAAAGGTGCCGAGAAATTCGTGGAGGCGACGGAGGCCGCGTTAAAAGAAAACGAGCCTTTTGCTGCCGTGATGGCTCCCGCCGCTGAATCCGTGTTGCCCACGTCTGGAGAGATTCCGGCCATCGCCGCTGTTTCCACTCCGGCTCCGGTTGCTACGCCGAGGATGAAGATTGCGCCGCGCCGGCCGAAGCCGGTCACCGTCGCTTCCACGCCGATGATCGGCAATTACCAGTTGCCGTCGATCGATTTCCTCCAGATGCCCGATCTCTCGGTGAAGGCGACGGAGACGAAGGAGGAACTGATGGCGCACGCGCGGCTGATGCAGCAGACGCTCGCGCAGTTCGGCATCGACGTCGCGCTCGGCGATATCACGAAGGGCCCGACCATCACGCGCTACGAGCTGCATCCTGCGCCGGGCGTGAAGTTCGAGAAAATCACCAACCTCTCGAACAATCTCGCCGCCGCGTTGAAGGCCGAGCGGCTCAACATTCTCGCGCCGGTTCCCGGCAAAAGCTCCGTCGGCATCGAGGTGCCGAACGCGATCAAAACGAAGGTCATCATGCGTGACCTGTTCGAGTCCGACGCGTGGCGAAACACAAAGGCTCGCATCCCGCTCGCGCTCGGCAAGGACGTGTACGGCGAGCCGATCATCGCCGACCTCGCCGAGATGCCTCACTTGCTCATCGCCGGCTCGACCGGTTCGGGCAAATCGGTTTGCATCAATTCCATCATCGCCTCGCTGCTGTACAAGTTCTCGCCGGATCAGCTCCGCTTCGTGATGATCGATCCGAAGGTTGTCGAGCTGCAGCAATACAACGTGCTGCCGCACCTCGTCGTGCCGGTCGTCACCGACCCGAAGAAGGTCATCCTCGCGCTGCGCTGGGCGGTGCAGGAGATGGAGAAGCGCTACAAGATTTTCGCCAGGGTCAACGTGCGAAACATCAAGTCGTTCAACGATCGCTCCAAGGACAAACCGATTCCTCAGAGCGAGCCCGAGCTGCCGCTCATTTCCAAGAGGGAGAAGGTGGAGACCGGTGCGGATGGTTTTGCCGTGGAGGTGGACGAGGAGATCAATGTTCCGCGCGAGGAGGAGATTGTCATCCCGGAGAGACTCAGTTACGTGGTCGTGATTATCGACGAGCTGGCCGACCTGATGCTCGTCGCGCCGGCGGATGTCGAGATGCTCATCGCGCGGCTCACGCAGATGGCGCGTGCGGCCGGCATCCATGTCATCGTCGCCACACAGCGACCGAGCGTCGATGTCATCACCGGCGTCATCAAGGCGAACATCCCCGCGCGCATCGCGTTCCAAGTCGCCAGCCGCGTCGATTCGCGGACCATTCTCGACGCGATGGGCGCCGACAAATTGCTCGGCAAGGGCGACATGCTTTATCTGTCGCCCGGCTCGGGCAAGCTGAACCGCGCGCAGGGCGCTCTCATCACCGACCAAGAGCTTCAAAACGTTGTGGACTTCATCGCTCAGCAAGGCAAGCCGAGTTACGAGACGGAAATCCATCATCAGCTTCAGAAGCCCGCGAGCAATTTTGACGGCGACAACGTGCCGAGCGAAGAGGATGAGGAGCTCATCGAGAAGGCCATCGAAGTCATCCGGCAAGAGAAGAAGGCCAGCACTTCGCTGCTTCAACGTCGGATGGGCCTCGGCTACGGCCGCGCGGCGCGCTTGCTCGATGTGCTCGAGGATCGCGGTATCGTCGGCCCCTCGAACGGCGCCAAGCCGCGCGATGTGTTGCTCGACCTCGACGGCACTGGCGCGGACGGCGGCGATCAGCAACTGGTCTGACGTTCGCGAAGCCGCGTGGTTTTTCACGAGTGCTGGGCCTGCAGGCGTTCCCCTCTCAAGTTGAGTTCGTGCCGCTTCCGGCGTCGGCTGGACCATGAAATTGATCACCGTTGCAACCTTCAACGACCCCGAGCCAGCCGAGGCGCTGCGTGTCCGATTGGAATTAGCCGGACACCACGCACTACACTATGACGAATCCAGAATGCAGCGATTCTGGTTTCTCACCGAGCCGCAAGCCGCGCACAAGGTGGAAGTGGAGGAGGAGAATCTGGCCGACGCGCATCGGTTGATCAAGGAGTGGGACTGCCCCGATGGCGTTATGTCTCCGGCCGTGTGTTGTCCGTAATGCCACGCCTCGCGCGTGGAGTATCCGCAGTTCACGCGCAAGTTCTTCACGCCCGCCTTGGGCGAACTGTTGGTCACGTTGCGAGTTTTTTCCAAGATGTTTTACTGTCAGGATTGCCAGCTCACTTGGCCGAAGGAAGAGGAGCCGAAGCCTGGTCTCGATCTCCTCAACTGGTCGAACAAGTCGCGCTGGTGGCATCCCGAAACGCGCCGCGAACCCGAGACGCACGCAAAGGGGGGCGGTTGAACGCGCCAAGCGCGCCGCGTTTGGGTGGTTTTCTGGGATTGTAAATCCGGCGGCGTTCACCTATTTTCCAGGCCGATGTCAAAGGTTGGTGAACAATTGCGGCTCGCTCGCGAGGAGCAGAAACTTTCTGTCCCGCAGATTGCCGAAATCACCAAGATGCGGGGCGATCAGGTGCTCGCCGTGGAGGAGGGTCGGCTGGATTCCTTCGCCGCGCCGATTTACGTGCGCGGGTTCGTCCGCGCTTACGCCGACGCCCTCAAGCTCCCGTGGCCGCCGTTGCAGGAGGCACTCAATGTCGAGCTCGGCAAATCTGAAAAGTTCAAGGAAGCCTCCGGCGTTGGCGCACCGAATCGTGGCGTGCTCGATGCCGTGATGCTTCAGCTCAGCAAAGCGAACTTAATGATCATCCTGCCGATGGTCGTCATTCTCGGCCTGCTCGTTGGCGGTTACTTCGCCTTCCGCTACTGGCAGGGGCAGAGCACCGCCGACCCGCTCTCCGAGCTCGGCTCCGGTCTGCGCCAAGCCGCGCCGCCGCCGGAGTATCTGGACATCCCCACGAACCCGACGAACGCTCTGCGGAAGCGTTAATCGGCCGTTCCTCTCGTTCGTTTCAAAAGTTTCCAAGATTGCTTTGATGCGTGTGCGCAGCGTAAGCTGACCCGCTAGTGAGTGGTAAAATTGACACAATCGCCGCGCGCCCCGTGAAGGTCGGACTGATCTCGCTCGGCTGCGCGAAGAACCTCGTGGACGCCGAGATCATGCTCGGCTCGCTTATGAAGGCCGGCGTCGAGATCACCAACGACGCCGCGGCCGCCGACGCCGTCATCGTCAACACCTGTTCCTTCATCGACGCCGCGCAAGAGGAGAGCGTGGATTCCATCCTCGAATCCACTGAGTTGCGCGATGCTCGCAATCGCGGGCAGGCCGTCATCGTTTCCGGTTGTCTCTCCCAGCGCTTTCGTGACGAGTTGCCCAAACTTTTCCCCGAGGTGGACGCTTTCATGGGGATTGATCAGGTTACGCAGGTGGGAGACATCGTCGAGCGCGCCATCGCCCATCGCGCGGCGAAAATCATCGAGTCGCCTAAATCGAAATCGAAGGCGTCCAAAACCAAGGTCGCGGCGAAGCTGGCCGCTCTCGATAAACAGCGGGGCAGCGCGAAGCACGACCACGAAGAGTCGATTCGCGGCACGCAGAAGTTCGGCAACACCAAATCGCTGCTCACGCCGTCACTGTTGCCCGCGCCCGCTGGCCCGTTGTTCGATGTCACCGCGCGGCCCGTGTATATCCCGGACGTTTCCACGCCGCGCTTTCGCCTCACGCCGCGGCATTTCGCCTATCTTAAAATTGCCGAGGGCTGCAACCACCCGTGCAGTTTCTGCATCATCCCGCGTATGCGCGGCAGTCACCGCAGCCGTCCGCAGACGGACATCGTGGCCGAGGCGCGAGCGCTTATCGCCGACGGTGTGCGCGAGATCAACCTCATCTCGCAGGACTCGACTTACTACGGTCTCGATTTGCGTCCGAACCATTCGCGTAACATCGCTTCGCCGGAGAAGTTCAACGCCGCCGCGAAGGCGCTGCCGGTGGACGCCACCACGCTCTGCACCCTGCTGCGCGAGTTGAACGCGATCCCCGGCGACTTTTGGATCCGCCTCCTTTACACGCATCCCGCGCACTGGACGGACGAGCTGATCCGCACCATCGCCGAGTGTCCGAAAGTGGCGCGCTACGTGGACATGCCGCTGCAGCACATCCACGACGGGATGCTGCAGAAGATGCGCCGCGAGACGAGTGGCCAATACATCCGCGAGCTTATCACGCGCATCCGCGCCGGCGTCCCGGGCATCGCGCTGCGCACGACGTTCATCGTCGGATTTCCCGGCGAGACCGAGGCGCACTTCGAGACGCTGCTCGGTTTCATCCGCGAAACGAAGTTCGAGCGGCTCGGCATTTTCGCCTATTCGCAGGAAGATGGAACTGTCGCCGGAAAAATGGCGACGCAGCTTTCGGAGAAGGAACGGGAGAAGCGTCGCGAGCGAGCGATGGCCGAGCAGCACAAGGTGGCAATCGCTGTCGCCGAATCGTTCGTCGGGCGCACGTTGCGCGTGCTCGTCGAGAAAGAGGCGAACGCGAAGGAGCTCGCCGGCGCGAACATCAGCTCGTGGGAGCACGGGCTTATCCGCGAGGTGGACAAAAATGCGATCGCGCTCAAAGGCCGATTCCTCGTTGCGCGCGGCGCGGCGGATGCACCGGACATCGACGGCCGCGTGTACGTCCGCGGCAAGTTGCCCGTCGGGGAATTCGCGAGCGTGAAGATTGTCGGCCACACGGACTACGACCTCATCGCCGAGCCGGCGTGAGTTGAGCAAAGGCGGAGTCGTCCGCTGCATTTGCGCCTTTGCCTCTTCGCGCCTTTGCGTTAAATAATTGGTGCGATGAATTTGCCCAATAAACTCACGACCGCGCGGGTCGGGTTGACTGGGCTCTTCCTCGTCGCCGTGTTGTGGCATCATCCCGACCGCAATCCTGTGAACGACACCATCGCGCTCGTGCTCTTCATCATCGCCGGCATCACGGACATCATGGATGGCCGCATCGCGCGCGCGCGTGGGCTGATCACCGATTTCGGCAAGCTAATGGATCCGCTCGCCGACAAGCTGCTCATCTGCTCCGCGTTCATCGCGATGACCGGCCGCGGCAACATCGCCGCGTGGATGGTGATTGTTATCGTGGCGCGCGAGCTTTCCATCACCGGCCTGCGGATGCTCGCCGCGTCGAAGAACGTCGTGCTCGCCGCCGAAGGTTACGGCAAGCACAAGACGCTCACGCAGATCATCGCCATCTGCGCGATGCTGGTGATGGACTGCCACAACGAATGGGGCGCGTGGAGCCAGTGGTTCTTCAACATCGAGGTGCTCGGCATCTCGTGGGGCCGCGGCTTCACCGAGTTGACCAAGTGGCTCGCGGTCATCCTCACCATTCTCTCCGGCGGGATTTACATGTGGCGCAACCGCGAGATTTATCTGAAGGACATGTGAGCGACGAAGCCTCGCCCGCCGCGCTCTGATGAAACCCTTCCTGCTCTTCGTCGCTCAAGGATTCGGGCTCGGTCGGATTCCGTTTGCGCCGGGCACATTCGGTTCGCTCGGCGGATTGCTCTGGACGGCGCTGCTGCTGCGGACCGGCAACTTCTGGATCTACCTCGGCGGGGCGACCGCGGGCGCGTTGGTCGCGGTGTGGATCTGCGGTGAGGCGGAACGCATCCTCAAACAACACGACCCCGGCTCGGTTGTGCTGGATGAGATTGTGGCCGTGCCGTTCTGTTTCGCGTTCCTCTTTTTCATAAAGGCGATAACGAGCCACGCGGGCGGTTGGCTTGTGCCGCCGCCGGAGTTCCTGTTCTCGCGGGACGGCTGGATTATCACACTCGCGGTCTTCGCCGCGTTCCGCCTGTTCGACATCTGGAAACCGTGGCCAGTGCGCCAGGCGCAAGCGTTGCGCGGTGGCTGGGGCGTGGTGGTGGATGATCTGCTCGCGGCGCTTTACGTGAACCTGCTCGCGCCACTGTTCATCTTCGGCTGAGCAGCGCGTTGTTGCTTCAATGCAGGGATGCCTCGCGCCGATTCTCGTCCGCCGGCTAAATAGAAGTCGCTTTGCGGCCGTCCATTCCTGGGTTATAAACGAGACATGGCACGGCTTTTCATTAGCATCGTGGTGACTCTACTGGCGGGCCCGTGCAGTTTGCGCGCCGCGCCGGCGAAGGTGGATTTCGCCCGCGACATCCTGCCCATCCTCTCGGACAATTGTTTTCACTGTCACGGACCGGACGAGAAATCGCGCGAGGCGAAGCTGCGGTTGGACACGAAAGAGAGCGCGCTTCGTGTGAAAGATCCCGTGGTGGTTCCGGGCAAAAGCGCGGTGAGCGAGCTGATTAAGCGCATCACGACCAAGGACGCCGATGACCTGATGCCGCCGCCGGATTCGAAACGCAAACTCACCTCCGCGCAAATCGCGCTGTTCAAACGTTGGGTAGATGAGGGGGCGGTGTGGGGCAAGCACTGGGCTTTCGAGCCGCCGCGCCGGTCGGAGTTGCCGAAGGTGAAGAGTGACAAGTGGGCGCGGAACGACGTGGACCGTTTCATTCTCGCGCGGTTGGAGAAGGAAAATCTCAAGCCCGCGTCCGAAGCGCCGCGCGAAGCGTTGATTCGTCGCGTGTCGCTCGATCTCACCGGCCTGCCGCCGACGCTGGCGGAGGTGGACGCGTTTCTCGCCGACAAATCCGCCACCGCTTACGAGCGCGTCGTGGACCGGCTTCTCGCGAGTCCGCGTTACGGCGAGCGGATGGTTTGGGATTGGCTCGATGCCGCGCGTTACGCCGATTCGAACGGTTATCAAGGCGACGGGACGCGCACGATGTGGCCGTGGCGCGACTGGGTGGTGAACGCGATGAACGCGAACATGCCGTTCAATCGCTTCACGGTCGAGCAACTCGCCGGCGATCTGCTGCCGAACGCCACGCTCGATCAACGCATCGCCACCGCTTTCAATCGCAATCACATGATCAACGGCGAAGGCGGACGCATCGCCGAGGAGAACCGCATCGAATATCTTTTCGATCAAGCTGAGACGCTCTCGACCGTCTGGCTCGGTCTCACGCTCGGCTGCGCGCGCTGCCACGACCACAAGTTCGATCCCTTCTCGCAGCGCGATTATTACTCGCTGCTCGCCTTCTTCAACAACACGCCGGTGAACGGCGGCGGCGGCAACGGCCAGACCGCGCCGTCAGTCGATTTTTTCACGCCGGAGCAGGTGACGAAACTCAGCGGATTGCGCGAGGAGGTTAAGCAGGCCGGAGTCAAAGTGGACGACCTCGAGAAGACGATTTTCCCGCGCGAGGAAAAGAAGCTGCCGGCAGATTCGCCGTCGGCGAAGGAGTTTTCCGGCAACGTGCTCGCCGAATTAAAGAAGACCGCCGCTCAGCGCGGCTTGCCCGGCTTGCGCGAGATGGTGAATGTCACCAAAGCCAAGCAGCCCGATTATAGCAAGCTGCTGGATGAGCTTCGTAGCGCCATCGAACGTCGTGACGGTTTCGATAAATCCGTCCCGCGCGTGATGGTGATGGAGGAGATGCCCAAGCCGCGTGAAACCTTCGTGCTCCTTCGCGGCAGTTACAACAAGCCGACGGACAAAGTGCCTATCGCTGTGCCGCCGGATCTCGCACCGCAGCCTGCGGGAGCGGCGACCAATCGCCTCGGCCTCGCGCGCTGGCTCGTCTCGCCGGAGCATCCGCTCACCGCGCGCGTCACGGTGAATCGTCACTGGCAGATTTTCTTCGGCAACGGTCTCGTGAAGACGGTCGATGATTTCGGTGTGCAGGGCGAAAAGCCGTCGCACCCCGAGTTGCTCGATTGGCTCGCCACGGAATTTCTCCGCACGGGTTGGGATGTGAAAGCGCTGCACCGGCTGTTCGTGACCAGCGCCACTTACCGGCAAACGTCGAAGGCGAGCGCATCGCTCATCGAGCGCGATCCGGAGAATCGTCTGCTCGCGCGCGGCGTGCGGTTTCGCATGCCTTCGTGGATGCTGCGCGATCAAGCACTCGCAGTGAGCGGTCTGCTGGTCGAGAAGGTGGGCGGTCCGCCGGTGCGCCCGTATCAGCCCGAAGGCATTTGGGAGGAGGCCACTTTCGGCCAGATTCGTTACACGCAGGATCACGGCGAGGCGCTCTACCGCCGCAGTCTGTACACTTTTTGGCGGCGTATTGTGGGGCCGACGATGTTCTTCGACGTGGCGAACCGTCAGGTCTGCGCTGTGAAATCGCCGCGCACGAACACGCCGCTGCACGCGCTCGCTACGCTGAACGAGACCACGCACGTCGAAGCCGCGCGCGCGATGGCCGAACGCGTCATCGCTTCTGCTGACAAAGACGAGGCGCGAATCGAATTCGCTTTCCGACTCGCCGCTGCGCGTGTGCCGACGAAGGTTGAACAACGCGTGCTCACCGCGCGACTTGCGAAGTTGCGCACGGCCTTCGTCGCCGATCCTGTTGCATCCGCGAAGTTGTTGAAGGTCGGCGAATCGCCGCGCAACGAGAAGCTGCCCGCGCCGGAGCACGCTGCGTGGACCGCGTTCTGCAACCTGATTCTGAACCTCGACGAAGTGATTACGAAAGAGTGATGCGATGAACCCGCTTTTAGAACGTCAAGTCGATCTCACCCGCCGGCAGTTTTTCGGTCGCGGCGCGATGGGCCTCGGCACGGCAGCGTTGTCGTCGCTGCTGGAAAAAGAGCTGCACGCCGCGCCCGCGTCCGCGTCGAAGCGTTTCGGCGGCCTGCCGGAGTTGCCGCATTTTGCGCCGAAGGCCAAGCGCGTTATTTATCTGCTGCAGAACGGCGCGCCGCCGCACGTGGACATGTTTGATTACAAGCCGGGCTTGGAGAAGCTGCGAGGCGAACAGATCCCCGATTCGGTCCACAAAAACCAGCGGCTCTCGACGATGACGGCGGGGCAGAAGGACAAGAAAGTCCTGCCGGCCTTCGCGCCGTTTCGTCAGCACGGCAAGAGCGGCCGGTGGATCAGCGACTTGCTGCCGCACACGGCGGGCGTGGCGGATGATCTATGTTTCATTCATTCGATGCACACGACGCAGGTGAACCACGCGCCGGCGATTACGTTTTTTCTGACGGGCGCGGAGCAGCCGGGCCGGCCGAGTCTCGGCGCGTGGACGAGCTACGGTCTCGGCAGCGCGACGCAGGATTTCCCCGCCTTCGTGGTGATGACGAGCCGCGATAAGGAGGCGAGTTGCGGCCAGATTTTCTACGACTTCTACTGGGGCAACGGTTTTCTGCCGTCGAAATATCAGGGCGTGCAGTTCCGCGGTAGCGGTTCGCCGGTGTTGTATTTAAACGACCCGGCCGGCATGAGCCGCGCGGTGCGGCGCGAGGTCCTCGATGGTGTGAAGGAATTGAACGAGCTGAAGCATCGCGAGTTCGGCGATCCAGAAATTCTCACGCGCATCGCCCAATACGAGATGGCGTATCGGATGCAGGCGAGCGTGCCGGAGTTGGCCGATTTCTCGAAGGAGCCGAAGTCCGTGCTCGAGATGTACGGGCCGGATGTGACGCGGCAGGGATCCTTCGCCTACAACTGCCTGATGGCGCGTCGACTCGCGGAGCGCGGCGTGCGGCACGTGCAGCTTTTCCACGCGGGCTGGGATCATCACCGCAATCTATCCACGCAGTTCGCCATCCAGTGCAAAGACACCGACCAACCGAGCGCGGCGCTGGTGAAGGATTTGAAACAGCGCGGACTGCTCGATGACACGCTCGTCATCTGGGGCGGCGAGTTTGGGCGGACGCCATTCTGTCAGGGAAACATCGACGACAAGAAGACGTGGGGCCGCGATCATCATCCGTACGCGTTCACCATCTGGATGGCCGGCGGCGGCGTGAAGCCCGGCATCAGCTACGGCGCGAGCGACGAGTTCGCGTTCAACGCGGTGCAGGATCCGGTGCACGTGCATGATTTTCAAGCCACCGTCCTGCATCTGCTCGGCATCGATCACGAGCGGCTCACGTACAAATTTCAAGGCCGTTACTTCCGACTCACCGACGTGCACGGCAAAGTGGTGAAGGGAATTATCGCGTGAAGATTTCTGCCTCGCCTCGTCTCCGATTCAGCGCGCGAACAATGATGACGTTGGTCGTTGTTGGCGCGTCGATGTCGTCGGCAGCGCCGCTGAAGGTGGATTTCAATAGCGATATCCGGCCGATTCTTTCGGAGAACTGTTTCACGTGTCACGGGCCGGATGAGAAGGCGCGCAAGTCGGAACTGCGACTCGATGTGCGCGAGGTGGCGCTTAAGCCAGCGAAGTCGGGCGCGGTTGCCATTGTGCCGGGCAACGCGGCGAAGAGTGAATTGCTCACGCGCGTCACGACGAAGGA
>CAMASG010000018.1 GCA_945860945.1 Akkermansia muciniphila | reverse complement strand
CGGCAGGCTCGGGCCTCTCCATCACGGACGACTACGCGGGGACGCTGACCCTCTCGACCAATTTTTACAACGCCGAGAATATCGGAACCGGATACGACATATTTTTTGGAGTTTCCAACGGCGCGCTTCAATTCAAGCGCATCACCATTGATAGCAGCAGCGGTTTGGTAATGACGGACGACTTGGCGGGAACGCTCACACTCGGAATGCCTATCATCGGCGGCAACACGAAGCCGGTGGAGTGCAAGACGCTCCGCGTCTGGCCGCAGAGCGTGGCGGAAAACTCCGTGGTGGATATGGACGCAGGTTCCATCCAAGTGTTCTACGCCAGCGGCGGCGCAATCAGCTTCACGCTCGCCGGAGGCGACGCTGGGAAAATCACAACGCTCGTGGTTCACGGCGCAGGCTCGGACGTGCCGCTGACCTACGATGCGTCGTGGACGTTTTTCGGCTCGAAGCCCGCCACACTGCCCGCGAGCAAGAAGTTGCTGCTCCACATCACCTACGTGGACGGCAGCACCATCCTCGCCTCCGCCGTTATCTCCGAATGATCGCGCACCTCTCCATTGCGAATCTCGCAACGCTCTCAGCGGCAGGCACGGTCGTCGCAGACTTCTGCAACCCGATTCCCGTCATAGGGACGGGGCGAAGCTGGTGCGTGCCGAACCTCATCAGCAACGCCCGCGTGGTTTTTAGCTATACGACTCAAGTTTACTCAACCATCGACACCTACGCCCCGCTCGGCCTTTCATCTTTCACCGCCTACGTTGTTAACAAATCGAACAAAGAGTGGACGGGCGAATTAGCCGACAGCGTCGGAGTGTATCAACACACGGTGCTGATGTATCCGGTCAACTCAAGCCCCTCCGACAATTCCTATGCAAAAGCGCTTGTTGTGACAAGACACACACAGTCCGAGTCCGATTTGCCGGACGAACACTTGACGAACATTTGGCAGGACGACTTGAGCGGTTACGGCAGCAGTCATGGCTCCATTGCCAGAAACATTACGGCGGTCAAGGGCGCGGACGGAAATGTGATTGTGGAGTGGGATTCGCCCGTGGACGTTCGCGGCAACAGCTTCGTGGTTTATATCCGAGAGGCAATCACCGGAGACGTGGTCGCGACCAACGTGGGTGGCGACAATTTCCAAGAACACCTGACCCGCAATATGGGCGGCCTCTCAAACGGCTGCTACATCATTGACATCTCCAGAATCGTTTACAGACCTAACAGCGAGGGTTACGCGCACGTCGGCGGCACCCAGCTTTCCCCCTTCTACATCTACTCATAATCAAAATGAAAAACTCCGACGACCTCATCGAAGGTCTAAAACTCTGGGGCATCAACGGCGGCGTTCTCGCCTTCGCTTCGATGGCCGAGATCTTGGACTTTCTCCGCGTGATCCTGCTCCTCGTGAGCATAGCGTGGACGTGTGCGAAACTTTGGAAGCTCACCACCGAATGATCCGGCGCCCTCCAAAACGATTCGGCGGCGCGCTCCAAGAGGAATTCGATAAACTCTGGGACGCCATGCAGCGCGTGCAGATCAGCAGCGCCACCGGCCTCGAGATGGATCAGACCACCAACGGGACGATGATCCGCGTCCAGCCCCGCGCCGCTGCCGCCCCCGATGTGCCGGGCGCGTTTTTCAAAGTCGTAAGCGCTGCCGCTGGCAACCCGTTTGACGTTCAAAAAAAGGACGCGGCCGGCGTCTGGGACGGCAACCCGCCCTCGGGGCTATGCGGCAAGGGCTTAAAAATGGAATCGTTCTGCACGAGCGTTCCCCCGAGTGGCCTCAACTACAACCCGACGTTTGGGGCTGAAGAGCACGTGCTGGTTTGGCAAGCCGCGCAAGAGATCCCGAAGCCGGCGGAAACGCCGGTGCCAATTGGCACGATTGTTTTTGCCGTCTTAACAGAGCTCTCGAAAAACTTCACCGGCACGAACGTCACCGGATTGCCGATTCCTGCCCCCAAAAAGTTTTGGTATGTCCTGCCATTCGTGGCGACAACGCCACCGCCGCCGCCGGGATCAGCGCCGTGGCTCGACAACCCCACAGTATCGCACGGCCTATTCGGCGACCCCGTAGAGGAGGGCACCGTTGTGACTTGGTCAGCACAAGGGCGCGCGGATTTCAATTATGAGCCAATCACGATCGAGTGGACTCGGGACGTTGGATTTGGGCCGGAGGTGATGTTCAGCTCCTCGCTGACCAACGGCATGGGCACTTTTATGCTAACCGTCACCCTCGCCGACTCGGGAACCTATTCCGTGGTGGCTACCAATTCCAGCGGATCGTCCGACGTGCAGACGTTCACGCTGAACGTGGCGCCGGCCGAATAGACGACCGCCTTGTTTATTAATAAAAAATGACCACGCACCTCATCGCCTTTCTGCCCGCCCTCGCTCTGATGATCCTCTGCGCGTGCGGCTCCACCGACGCCCGCAAGGCCGCGCGCGTGGGCGTGGCGACGACCGGCGAGAAGGTGACACAGGCCGCGGCCGTGAACGTCGCCGCCGTGGCTCACGCTCTCAACAAAGCGCCGGCCACCAACCGCGCCGTGCAAGTCGCCAAAGAATTCAACGACCGCGCCGCCGTGCTCCTGCCCCAACCGCCCCTCGCCGATCTGCTCGAATACCGCCGCATCGTGGACGGCCTCCTCGCCGAAAAGGCCGCCGAGCGCGTGAAAGCCGAGCGGGAGCTGGCCACGAAAGACGGAGCCATCGCCGATCTCCAGACCGACCACGCCGCCGCCCTCCGCCGGTTGCACGAAGCCGAAGGTCGGCTGATGGATCTCGGCGAACGCTACGAGGCCGAGCGGAGCAAGACGTGGTGGAGCCGCCTCTACTCCGCGCTCGGCTTTGGCGGCGTCATCGCGCTCGCCGTCGCGTTTCCCGTCCTCATTCCCGTGCTGACAAACCTCCTTGGCGCGCTCGTCTCGGCCATGCCCTCGCTCGCCGGCCTCTTCGGCGTGGTGAGCAAGAGGGCGATGGATGCCGTGGTGGGAGGCGTGGAGACGTTCAAGGCCAAGCGCCGCGCCGAGGGCGACGCGGACGCCGTGGCACTGCTCAAAGACGAATTGCACAAAGCCACCGACGCCAGCCACCGCAGGCTCATCGCCGCGCGAAAGGTGGCTATGAGGTAGCTGGGATACCACCCCGCAAACTCCACGCGGGAATGTCCGCGGAAGCGGACCATCCCACGCGGGTGGGGAGAACCCCGACGGGAGGAGCGCGGCGCGAGTGACAACCCCCCGGCCCGCGCCCCTCCGGACGCGGACACCGGGCCGTGGACCCGCGAACCCTGCGAGGACGTGGATCCCATGCCCGACTACGAAAACGTCCTGACCGACTGACCTGACCCAGTGCGCCGCGGAAAACTCTCGCGACTGCGCCCGCCGGTGAGGTGCGCACCGAAGTGGCCGCCGGCAGCGCGATTTCCGACCGTTTGCTTCCTGCGGGCAGCGGTCACACGGTAAAACCCACGCGAGCTTGCAACATCCGCCAAAACGATGCTTGCCAACCGCTCATGAACGGGCAAAAACATGGTTAATGAACCCTACGCAAAAGCAATTCTCCCTGAACCGCGGAGCGTTCAGAAAGCAAATTCCTATCAGTTTTATGTGCAATCTACTGAAATCTGGAATTTAAAATCTAAATCCTTAGCAAAACAGGCACTTTTACCGCTTCTGTAAATCAGTTGGCTCACGCCTTCGCTGGTTCGAATCCAGCACCTACCACCACTTCTTCGGAATGGAACCGGAGCTTCCCCGCGCCACTCAATCAATGCCTATCAATGTTTCCCCGCCGGCTCCGCCTCGTGTGTGGAGGTGGAGTGGAGGATTTTCTCCGTGACGGCGAGGACGAGCGTAGAAACGAGGAAAACGAGGTGGATGATGACTTGCCACTTCACGTTCTCGGGCGTGACTTCTTTGATGTCCACAAACGATTTCAGCAGGTGGATGCCCGAGACGCTCGCGAGCGATCCCGCGAGCTTCACCTTCAGCGATCCCGCGGACACCGAGCGCAGCCAGTCGGGACGGTCCGCGTGTTCATCGAGGTCGAGCTTGCTCACGAACGTGGCGTAGCCGCCGATGATTACCATAATGAGCAGGTTCGCCACCATCGTCACGTCGATGAGGTTCAGCACGCCGAGCATCACCTTCTCCTCGGTCAGTACCTGCACTTGCATGGCGAGATGAGAGAGCTCCACGAGCGATTTGTAGGCGTAAAGGCAACCCGCCAAGATGAGCCCGACATACATCGGCGCCTGCAGCCAGCGGCTCGAAAAAATGAGCTGTTCCAACAGTCGTTCGATCTTTTTCATAACTTCTCTCTCCTTGATCCCGGAAATCGGGACGCGGTCAAACTAGGAAGAAGCCGTGGGACAGGCAACTCATTTTTCGTTCCGCCCTCGCCAATAAAAACTCACGGCGCGACCGCGAAAGGAATGTACCGCGTCGGCGAGATTGGCTGCGGCGCGGTCGCCGGCTTGGATAAATCCACTTCGAAAGGGCGCAGGAGCGAGTTGCCCGCGAGGTCTTCCATCACCACGTCCACCGCGAGCCGGTAATCGCCTGCGCGCCACGGCTCGTCTGGCGTGAAAGTCCACGTGCGTTCGCCGCGGCCGACTTTGATTCCTCCAGCGACAGGCTTGCCGTCAGCCCGTTCCACGCGGAATTTGCTGTGCAACAACGCCCAGTCGAGCGGCTCATCGAACCGCACGAGCAGCGGTTCGCGGAGCTTCGCGCGCGGCAGCAGTATTTGCCAGCGGTCGAGATTCGGCTGCGTGCGATCGGGCGCGGCAGCGATGAAGCTCTTCACCGAATAGCGTCCCAGCGGCGTCCCGCGCGCCGTCGACCATTCGCCCGAGATGACGAGTCTGTAGTGACCGTCCTCGCGCAGCACGGGGCCGAGCTCCACGTTCAGATTTACGCCCGTCTTCTGCCGACCGGGATGGAGCCAGAGCGTGAGCCGCCGGCCGTCGGCCGACCACAGCTCCGTCTCGCGGAACGGCTCGGGCACCTCGCGCCCGCGGGCGTCCAGCAGCCGGCAATGGTTGAGGAAAATCCCCTCGCGCATCGGCTCGGGGAAGACGAGGTAGAACTTCAGATGGTTCGCCGGCAGCGCATCAGCGGTCGGATAAATCGCGACCGGAGCGACGCCAACCTGTTTCGGCGGCGCGCTCGCGCAGCCAAACCACGCGGCGAGACCGCAGGCCAACAGCAGCAGCGGCGAACGCGCGGCGAGCCTCACGGCAGCGCGGCCAGTTCGAGGTCGAGGCGGTCGCCGTTCTCGCGCAGCACGACCATCTCGCTGTCGCTGAGCTTGTCCACCTGCACCGCGCCGAAGAGCACGTCGAGAATTTCGATCCCTTCGGGGCCGGACTTCGTGGCTGTGTTACGGCGCGCGGCCTTCTCATTCACCTGCGCGGCATCACTACGCAGCACGTAGTCGAGCGAGACGCGCACGCCCCAATACTTCGACGGGCCGAAGAGGTTCTTCTGGAAACGCAGCGTGTTCACGACCACCCAGCGCTTGCCGTCACGCTGATAGGTGAAGAGGTCAAGCGGCCGGTTGCCGCCGCCGAGTTCCACCACGCTGGTGCCACGCACGTTCTGGCCCGTGGCGATTTCGTCCACTGGGAACTTCGCGATCGGCGTGCAGGCGAACGCGCCGACGACGTAATGTTTGCCCCCTTCTTCGAGCGGGAAGAAGCTCGTGATCGGCGCCTTCGTTTCCCACTTGCCGTGCGCCACGTGGAAGGTCTCCGCGCCGATGACTTTGCCGGACTGCTGGTGCCCGAGCGGCAGCGGCAGCGTGAAAATCTTGCTCGAGAATTCCTCGTTGCTCTGGCCGGTGACGAGCACGCGATCGCCAGCGAAAGCGAGATCCGAGATGTTGCGGATGCTGCCGGACTCCTTCGCGGGAAGCGGCACGCGCACGTGGGCGAGCTTCGCGGTATCGAACGCGGCGGCCTTGCCATCGGCATCAATCACGATAATCGCAGAGCGTTTGTCCGCGCCGTGCGTGATGGAGAAATAGACCTTGCCGCTCGCAGGGTTCACGGCCATGTCCACGATTTGCACACTCGCAACAGGGGCACTCAAAGTGGCGGCGATGAGCGCGGACACGTTCTCCAGACGCTTCGCGAGACGTTTCACCGGACCGGTGTCGCCTGTGTCAATCGCGACGATGGCCGCCGTGCGCGGTTCAGCCACGAGCAACAGACCTTCTGGGCCGAAGGCGAGCGAACTGGCCGAGCTCAACACGAGGCCGGACTTTTGGGCATCCTTGAAAAACCGCTCAGAGGCAGACTTGCCCGCGGCGGTGGCGGAATGAGCGACGAAGGCCATCGTAAGAATCACAATGGCGGCGGCGATGGGACGGAGAGTTTTCATGGCGTGAGCGGTTTTGGTTTTCGGAAACAGAGAAACCATAGCAGCCCGACACCCGCTGCCAATGGATTTGTTTGCGCGACCGATTTCTCAGGAAAACCGGTCTTCGGTCCACGGATCGGCGGTGTTCGAGTAGCCGCGCAGTTCCCAGAAGCCGAGCAGATCGCGATCGAGGAAGATGATTTCCTTCACCCACTTCGCGCCTTTCCAAGCGTAACGTTTCGGGAGTATCACGCGCGCGGGGCCGCCGTGTTCCGCCGCCAGCGGTTGGCCGTTCCACGAGTGCGCCACCATCACGTCGTCGTCGAGGCAGGCTTCAATCGGGTTGTTCGTGGAGTAATTATCGTGGCTCTTGAAGAAGACGTGCGTCGCCGAGGGCTTCGGTTTCACAAGGTCGGCGAGCGTGAAGAACGCCACTCCGCTGAACGGCATGTCGAACTGGCTCCAGGTAGTGACGCAGTGAAAATCGCTCGTGTCGGTGAACTGCGGCAGCGCCATGAACTGCGCCCAGTCGAGCGTGACGGGGTTCTCGACGTGGCCGCGAATCTCGAGCCGCCACTGGTCGAGCGGCACCGCGGGCTTTACGCCGAGATCGAGCACGGGGAAGTTGTTCACCTGCCGTTGGCCGGGCGGTAGGCGATTCTCCGAGCGCACATGCGGCTTGGCTTTGCCGGCCATCTTCGCCGCCCAACGCGCCTTCGCCGCGATGTAGTTCTCGTTCATGAATTCAGTGTAGCCGAGAAAAGAACGAACGAAAAGCCGTCAGCAGTCGCGCCAATCACTTCACGCGCACCACGTCGCCGGCCTGCAGCAGGGTGTCCGCGCCGGCTTTGATCGTCTGCGCGCCGCGAATGATCTCGATCATCTTCGCAACGGTCGCGACCTGCGCGGATTGTCCCGCGCCCGCGAGCGTGAGGCCGGTGGTCCACGGCACTTGTTTGCTCGTGCCGGTGCCGAGATCAATCACGGTCACGACACTTTTCTTCGCGGCGCCGGAGAGGATATCGATTGAGGTGTTCACGGCAGTTTTCGCCGTGGCACCGACGACGTTGCCTGTCACTTCCACGCCGGTGATGGCGGCTTTTCCAGCGACGCCAGCAGTGGTGGAGATGGTGGCGCCAACAAGTTTGCCGCCGAAGGAAACGCTGTTTGTCGCGACGCTCGTGCAACCGCTGCCGGCGGCCGTTAACAACAAAAGCAGAAGCGCGCGGGTCGTTTTCACGCGGCGGGCAGGGGCGCGTGGGTGTAGGTCAAATCGCTGCGCGGAGTGACGCCCCAGCGCTGGGCGACGGCCTCGAGGTCATCGTTCATCGGCCACTGGTCGGGCGATGGCTCGGCGATGTAATCGGGGTTGCCGCCCTTGAGATGCATGCAGCCTTTGTTGTCGCCGATGCGGCTGAGAATCTCGCACTCCTCCTCGGTGAGGCGGAAATCTGGCAGCGCGGCGAGTTCGTCAATCTTCGCCTCGATCGGCTTGGCGTTGGCGCCCACTTCTTGAATCAAGGTGGGGATGACGCTCTTCACCGCAGGCTGGCTCAACGTCCAGAGGCACGAGAGCTGAAGCATCGTGATGCCGCGTTTCTCGGCGATGGCGCGCATCTGTTCCATCTTCACATTGCCCGCTTCGACCCAGCCGGCGGGGCGGAAAGTGCGATGATCGCCGTAGCCGAAGGTGTGGCCCGGCTTCACGTCATCGTGGAAAACACCGCCGTAATCGACGACGCGCGCGGTGAGCTTCACGCCAAACTTCTCCGCCGCCGGCAACACGTAACCGCCCGGCCACGGCTCCATCGGGCTGAGAATAATCATCGCCTCGGTCACGAGACCGTTGAAGCGCTCGAAGCACTGGATGATGTCGAGCGAGAAGCCATTCGCCGGTCCGGGCGCGATGCCGAGGCGATCAGCGAGCTTGGCCTCCTTGATGTCCGCCATCGCCTTCCAAGTCGAGTCGCTCGAGTAGCCGACGGAATCGGGGTTGTGAAGCAGAAGCGCGTCGAAGCGGTCGGTGTTCAATCGCGCGAGGGATTTCTCCACGGCCATTCGCAAATAGCTACCGAACTGGTCGGGCTTGCGCAGACGCGGGTCGGTGAAACGGAGGAAGCCTTTCGCGCCGTCGCGTTTGCCGGGGTAAATGTCGTGCCCGATGAGGCCGATGAGGCAGTAGGAATCGCGCGGCACACCCTCGAGCGCTTTGCCGAGCATCGTGTCCGCTTCGCCGGCGCTGTACACATCGGCCGTCATGAAAGTGCGAATGCCCCGCTCGTAGGCGCGGCGGATGCAGCCGAGATAACGCTCCTCGTCGAGCGCCTCGCCGAAGTGCATGTAGCGCCCGCCGCTCCAAGTTCCGTAAGCCGTGCGTGTGAGTTCCATAATGTTAAGACGAAAACCGTGCGTGAAGAACTCAACCGCAAGCCACGCGGCTTGGCAATGCCGCGTTTGCCGCAAGCTGACCGTCAATTGCGCATCCTCATGACGGCGGCGCGCAAATTGCAAATTGACCCCACGCACACGCACGGCTACGTTCGCCGCGTGAATTGCACTCTGAACCTTCGACTGTCGCTACTGGACGCGCCGCTTACGAGCCGCGCGGCGGTCGGGTTCTGATCTGAAGTTCACACGGATTTGAAGCCCCACCCGCCGCGAGGCCGGTGGGTTTTTATTTTTGAGCCACAGATGAACAGAAACGCACAGACACTGATTTCACGAATTAACACGGATTCCATCCGTGAAAATCCGTACCATCCGTGTCTCGCCTTGGTTCGGGAAATTTAAGCTATGAAAAACGACCGCGTCATCATTTTCGACACCACGCTGCGCGACGGCGAGCAGTGCCCCGGCGCCTCGATGAACCTCCGCGAGAAGCTCGAGATCGCCCGCCAGCTCGCCCGCCTGAAGGTGGACGTGATTGAGGCCGGCTTCCCCGTCATCAGCGATGGGGATTTCGAGGCGGTGCGCACCATCGCCAAGGAAATCAAAGGCCCGATTATCGCGGGACTCGCGCGCTGCGTGACGAAAGACATCGATGCCGCGGGTGAAGCTGTGAAGCCCGCCGGCAAGCGCGGCCGCATCCACGTCTTCCTCGCCACGTCGAAGATCCACCGCGAGTTCAAGCTCGGGAAAGCGCAGGACGAAATCATCCGCCTCGCCGTCGAGGGCGTGAAGCGCGCGAAGAGTTGGGTGCACGACGTCGAGTTCTCGCCTGAGGACGGCTCGCGCACGGAGCCCGAGTTTCTCATCGAGGTCTGCAAAGCCGTCGTCGCCGCTGGCGCCACCGTCGTGAACATTCCGGACACCGTCGGCTGGGCTGTGCCCGACCAATACGCCGCTTTGATTAAACAGCTCCGCGAGGCCGTGCCCGCCTTCCAGAACGGCAAAGCCATCATCAGCGTCCATTGCCACAACGACCTCGGTCTCGCGGTGGCAAACTCACTCGCCGCCGTTCGCGCCGGCGCGCGGCAGGTCGAATGCACCGTCAACGGCATCGGCGAACGCGCCGGAAACGCCTCGCTCGAGGAAATCGTGATGGCGCTTCACACGCGTGCCGATTTCTTCGGCGGCATTGAGTGCGGCGTGGTCACGAAGGAAATCGTGAAATCCTCCCGGCTCGTTTCGCGCATGAGCGGCCTCATCGTCCAACGCAGCAAAGCGATTGTGGGCGAGAACGCCTTCGCGCACTCCAGCGGCATCCATCAGGACGGCATCCTGAAGAAGCGCGAGACCTACGAAATCATGGATCCGCAGGAAGTCGGCTGGGGTCTCACCGAGTTGCCGTTGACAAAGCATTCCGGCCGCGCCGCCATGGCCGTGCGCCTCAAGCACCTCGGCTTCAAGATGACCGAGGCGGACGTCGCCGGCATCTTCGCTCGTTTCAAGGAAATCGGTGACAAGAAGAAGTTCGTGTACGACGACGACCTCACCGCACTCGTCGAAGGGCAGATCACCGAGGTATCGGAGACGTGGTCGCTCGAATACATCCACGTGACGAGCGGCAACCAGACCGTGCCCACCGCCACCGTGCGTTTGAAGAAGGCCGGCGCGAAGAAGGGCGAGCCCGACGTGTTGCAAGACGCCGGCACCGGCGACGGTCCGGTGGACGCCGCGCTCAAAGCCATCGACCGCCTCACCAACACGCGCGGCAAGCTGATGGATTACCAGTTGCGCGCCGTCTCACAAGGCAAAGACGCGCTCGGCGAAGTGACGCTCAAGGCTGATTTCGGCAACGGCGAGATTATCACAGGCAAAGGCGCAAGCACGGACGTGATCGAAGCCAGCGCGCGCGCGTATCTCAATGCCGTGAATCGGCACATCAACAGCGGCAAAGCGAAGCTGAAACCGGCGCAGCCGTAAAGTAGATGCGGGTATCACTCCGCGATTGCCTTCAGTCGCGGGCTGGCCTAATTTCACGCCCATGAAATCGTCCACTTTGTTCCTCGCGTTGCTTGCTCTCGTTTCGTTCGCCGCCGCCGCTGACAAGGTCGGCGAGGTGCAGCAGGTCGCGCCGGGCGTCTATTTCCATCAGGGCGACATCGCGAAGAGCGGCCATTGCAACCACGGCTGGATTGTCTTCAAGGATTACGTGCTGGTGGTGGACGCGAATTTCCCGAGCGGCGCGCAGGAGATCATCCCCAAGATCCGCAAGACGACGGACAAGCCGATCAAGTTCGTCTTCGACACGCATCATCACGGCGATCACGCGTACGGCAACAAGGTTTTCGCTGACGCGGGCGCGACGGTGGTGGCGCACGAGGGCGTGCTCGCCTCGATGAAGGAGCACGAGACGGGCGCTTTCGGCGGGAAGCCGGGGCGTTGGGAATTCGCCGCGAAGGGCCGTCCGGATGTGAAAGCGAGCAAGCTGCATCCGCCGACGCTGCTCTTCGATAAGAAGAAGGTGTTCGAGGACGGCCAGCGCAGCGTGGAGTTGCTGCATTTCGGCATGGCGCACACGAAGGGCGACGGCTTCGCGTGGTTGCCGAAGGAGAAGATTCTTTTCACCGGCGACGCTTGCGTGAACGGGCCGTTCAACTACGTGGGCGACGGCGACACGGCGCAGTGGGTGAAGACGCTCGAACTGGCGCAGAAGCTCGGCGCCGAAACGATCTGCCCCGCGCACGGGCCGGTCGGCACGAAGCAGGTGCTCATCGACCAGATTGCTTATTTCAAAGCGATTCGCGCCGAGGTGGCAAAGCTCGCCGGCAAGAAACCCGAGGAGGCGAAGGCCGCCGCGCCCGCGATCCGCGAGACGTTGTTGAAGAACGCGCAGATCCAGCGCTACGTCGGCCAGTTCATCGATAGTCAGATTGAGAAGATTTTTATCGAGATGGGCGGCGAGCCGTTCACGCCGAAGACGGCCGCGCGCGACGTGAAGTTTGAACTGCCCGTCGTCGCTGCGCGCCCTGCCGGTCCGAAGGCGTTCTTCACCGCGGATTTCAAATGAGCACCGCACGCGCGTTCGGCGCTCTCCTGATTTTCACCGCCACGGCGTTGTTCGCCGCCGACGCTCCGCGTTGGTGGAAGGGCAATCTCCACACGCACACCTTCTGGAGCGACGGTGATGATTACCCCGACATGGTCGCCGATTGGTATAAGTCGCGCGGCTACCATTTCCTCGCTTTTTCCGATCACAACACGCTGCAGGTCTCGAACAAGTGGACGTCGGTGAGCACCAATCGCACGAGCCAGGAGGCGTTGCGGAAATATCTAGCGCGTTTCGGCGAGAAACAGGTCGAGCGGCGCGATGACAAGGGCAAGATGCAGGTGCGGCTGAAGCGGTTCGACGAGATGTCGAAGCAGTTCAATGAGCCGAACAAGTTCCTGCTCATCCAAAGTCAGGAGATCACCGACCGCTGGAAAACCGCGCCGATCCACATCAACGCGCACAACTTGCGCGAGGCCATCAAGCCGCGCGGCGGCAGCAACGTGGTCGAGGTGATGCAGAACAACGTGAACGCCGTTTTCGAGCAGCGGAAGAAGACCGGCCAGCCGATGATCCCGCACCTGAACCACCCGAACTTCGGCTGGGCCGTCACCGCCGAGGAGTTGGCGCAGGTGCGCGGCGAGCGGTTCTTCGAGGTGTATAACGGGCACGCTTCCGTGAACAACGCCGGCGATACCAACCGCGTCGGCATGGAGCGGCTGTGGGACATCGTGCTGACGAAACGTCTCGCCGAATTGAACCACGAAGTGCTTTACGGGTTGGCGACGGATGACGGCCACAACTATCACACGAACGCCTTCAAATCGAACAATCCCGGCCGCGGCTGGGTGTTTGTCCGCACGGCGAAGCTCGACGCGGCCTCGCTGGTGACGGCGCTCGAGGCGGGCGAGTTCTATTCCAGCACCGGCGTGACGTTGCTCGATGTGCGGCAGGACAAGAAGCGGATCGAAATCGAGATCGAGGCCGAGGCGGGCGTCGAATACACCACGCAATTCATCGGCACGCGCGCCGGTTATGACCCGACCAGCGAACCGGTTCGGAACTCCGCCGGTCTCGCGCTGCGCACGACGCGCCGTTACAGCGAAACCGTCGGCTCCGTGCTCGCCGAGACCAAGGGCGCCACGCCGCGTTACGAGCTGAAAGGCGACGAGATTTACGTCCGCGCCCGCATCACCTCCACGAAGCTGCAGGAGAATCCGTACGCGAAGGGCGAGCTGGCGAAGGCGTGGACGCAGCCGGTCGTCAACGGTGTGAAGTGACGCGGCGCTGGCGAACTTCGGCGGACAACTTCGCCTGATTTTTTGTTTCCTTTTCTGGCTGCTGACTTATCATCGTCCCTTGCTTCGGCCACTTTGGCCGGGCTCAACCTGAAGACATATGCCGCTGACACACACGACCGATCTGTTCGCCAAAGCGCTGAAGGGCAAATACGCCCTCGGCGCGTTCAACGTGAACAACATGGAGTTCATCCAAGCCATCGTTGAGGCCGCCGAAGAGGAAAAGGCGCCGCTGATGCTGCAGATTTCGAAGGGCGCGCGCGATTATGCCCACCCGGTTTACCTCAAGAAACTCATCGAGGCCGCCGTGAGCCTCAGCAACATCCCCATCGCCGTCCACCTCGACCACGGCGACAGCTTCGAACTGTGCAAGCAGTGCATTGATGAGGGTTTCACAAGCGTGATGATTGATGCGTCGCACGATCCGTTCGAGAAGAACGTCGAGGTCTGCCGCAAAGTCGTGGAATACGCCCACAAGCATAACTGCGTGGTCGAAGGCGAACTCGGCATGCTCGTCGGCGCGCAGCACGATGACGGCGAAGAAGGCGGCGCCTACTCCAAAGGCGGCTGCTACACGCACCCGGAAGAGGCCGTGGAATTTGTCAAGCAATCCGGCGTGGATTCACTCGCCGTCGCCATCGGCAACAGCCACGGCGCTTACAAGTTCAAGGGCGAGCAGCACCTCGACCTCGAGCGTCTCAAGGCGATCAAGAAGGCGCTGATGGAAGCGGGCCTCGGCGATTATCCGCTCGTGCTTCACGGAGCCAGCTCGGTGCCGAAGGCTCTCGCGCAGAAGATTAACCAGTTCGGCGGCGGCATGGGCGAAGACACCGCCGGCGTGCCCGAGGCGGACATCGAGGTCGCCCGCCGCACCGGCTGCACCAAGGTGAACATCGACACCGACCTGCGCTTGGCGATGACCGCCGCGATTCGCGAAGTCCTGTTCACCAAGCCTAAAGAATTCGATCCGCGCAAGTATCTCGGACCCGCCCGCACGGCGGTGAAGGAACTCGTGCGCCACAAGATGCGCAACGTCCTCTGCTGCTCCGGACACGCTTTCGACTGAGCCGGACACGAGATTAGAAAATTCTGCAAAGGCGGACGCAGCAATGCGTCCGCTTTTTGCTTTTACGGAACACTCACGCGGGAAAAGCCATCGGCCGTCTGTTTGGCGCGATGGGTAGAAAAGAAAAAACCGGAGCCAGCGATCAGGAGATGATCTTCTCCGGCCCCGGGGAGTTTTCGAATTAGTACAACGTGGGTTCTGTGGATTCCCAGTCTCGGCTGTACTCACCGAGACCGAAAGTCATTTCGAAAACATCCAGTGCCTATAGCTAATCACGGTCCCCATTTTCGGTCAAGGGACAAAGAGGAATTGTTCGACGAAATTTTAACAAATAAGTGCTGCTGCTGATTTGAATCAGAAAAATGCACAGCTCAATCGCCGAACAATTTCTTGAACTGCGCCCGCGAGGCGTCCTCGCGCGAGTTGCCGCCTTTGCCTTTGAACTCGCGCCGCACGAAATCGAAATACTCGCAGAACGTCGCGAGTTGCTTGTCCTCCACCGGCTCCGCCCGACGCTCGCGACATTGATGAGCCGCGCGCAAATCGTGATGCAGACAATTCATGCAACAACGAAAGTCGGCGCGGCACTGCGGACAACTCTCGCTCCGTCCGGGATTGCCGGAGAGCGTCCATTCCAAACCGCAGTTGTGGCAATGTCTCGTCACGCGCCCAGCGTAACAAACTCGCCGGCCGCGCGGCAACGTCGGGAAAATCCTGTGCAACGCGCGAGGTCCGCACTAACGTCTTCGCCGTGACCGACGCCTACAGTCAACTGCTCGACGCGACGATCGCGCACGTGCAGGGACTCAAGACCGCCGGCGTGCGCCACCTCTCTATCGCGCCCGAGACACTCGCCGCTTTGATTGCGCCCGTTCCTCGGCGCGCCCCTGTATCCGCCGCCAGACCGGAGCCGGTCTCAGCCCCAATTTCTATGCCCGCAAAATCTGTTCCAGCCAAATCCAAGCCTGTTGCGTCAACGCTCGCTTCCGACACGAAGGCCGTGGCGATGGACGAATTGCGCTCGCGCGTCCTACCTTGCATGAAGTGTCCGAACCTCGCGAGTTCGCGGACGCAGGTCGTGTTCGGCGTCGGCGACATCCACGCGCCGTTGATGTTTGTCGGCGAGGCGCCGGGCGCGGATGAGGACGAGCAGGGCGAACCGTTCATCGGCAAAGCGGGGCAGTTGCTGACCAAAATCATCCAGACGATGGCGCTCTCTCGCGAGACGGTATACATCGCAAACATTCTCAAATGCCGGCCCGACACTCCCGGGCAGACCGCCGGCAACCGCAAGCCCACGCCCGCCGAGATGGAGACCTGCAAGCCGTACCTCCTCGAACAAATCCGCATCATCCAGCCACGCGCCATCGTCGCACTGGGCGCCACGGCGATTGATGGACTGCTCGGCAAGACCGAAGGCATCACCAAGTTGCGCGGCAAATGGCAGGAGTTTCAGGGCATCCCGCTAATGCCGACCTATCACCCCGCATATCTGCTGCGCAACCAAGCTCTCAGCGAAAAGCGCAAAGTGTGGGAAGACATGCTGCTCGTGATGGAGAAACTCGAGATGCCCATCAGCGAGAAGCAGCGCAGTTACTTTCTGAAACCCTGACCGCGCGCCCACTCGCCAGCACTGGTTTCGTTGCGAAGCTACTTCTTCGTCAGCGGATGACCGCGTTCCACTAACGGTAGCGCTACACGACGACCCGTCAGCGCGGCATGATAGACGGCCATCACCATCTCGACCGCTTTCATCGCGTTGTGTCCGCTGCATCCCGGCTCACGATTCTGCTCGATGGCCTCCAGTAAATCATCCACTGCGCGGCTGTTCGCCGCAGGAAAACCGAGCTGTGCAGCCGTCAAAGTTGCAGCTGGATCGCCCGGCACTTTCTCCCAACTCACCGTACGACCGACGGCCGTCCACGGCGGCGTTTTGCTCACGAAGATCTGCGGCGGGATATTCGCGTTGATGCGCGCCGCGCCTTTGCTGCCAATCAATTCCACGCCCCACGCGCCGACCTGTTCGCGCAGTTTGCTACGGCTGGTGAACGTGGCGTTGACGCCGTTGGCGAAGGCAAACGTGGCGTGAATCTCGTCGCCGGCCATCGGTCCGATGAAGTCTTTCGTCACGCGCGCATCGGCCGCGGTGATGTCGCGTCCCCCCTGTAACACACGCGACGTACACCAGAGTGGGTCGCCCGCGAAAAGGCGGATGAGGTCGAAGAGATGGGTGCCGAGCACCATCATATCTTCGCCGCCGGCGCGAGCGTCCTGCTTGCCCCACGCATGAAGCTCAAGTAGGTCACCGATCAATCCGCCCGCTACGGCGTGTTTGAGATGTTGCACGGACGGCGTGAGATGCATCTGATGCGCGACGGCAATCTTCAGTTTCCGTTTGGCTGCCTCGACCAGCAGCTCATCCGCCTCCGCGAGCGTGGTGGTGAACGGCTTCTCCGCATAAACGTGCGCACCGGCTCGCAGCGCGGCCAGCACCATCGCGTGATGTTCGCCAGTCTGCCGCGGCGCGACGCTCACGAGATCGGGCTTCTCCTTCGCGAGCAACTCGCGGTAATCCGCATACGCACGTGGCGCCTTCAGCTTCGCAACGGCTTTCGTGCGTCCCGCATCGTCTGCATCGGACACGGCAACGAGCTCGACGTTCTCGCGATTGTTGAAAACCACATCAAGGCCGTGACCGTAATCGCCTTTGCCAGTCGCGCCGAAAACGGCCGCGCGGTATTTGCGGTTCGCAGCGAAAACGGAGGATGGCGGGAGCAACGGGAGCGCCGCGAGCGCGACGGATTGTTTCAAGAAGGCGCGACGAGCAACGACGGATGGGGCGGATGGCGTGTTCACGCCTATTGAATGCCAGCCCGCGCGAGTTTGTTCAAGACTCAGCGTTTGCCGCGCGGCACGTTCATCGAGAGGATGCTCGGGCCGCGCATGATGTTGCCGGTGCCGCCGGTGATCACGCGTTTGCAAGGCAGGCCGGTCTCGGGGTCGTGCGTGAGCGCTGGATCGCTCATCTTCTGCTGCACCTCGAAGCGGCGCGGCTTCTGCCCGGACTTTTTCGGAATGGTTTCGTAGATGTAAGTGGACATAGCAGCAACTCCCTCCAGTGAAAATCCTCCGCGCTGTCCGGTCAAGCTCTGCTGCGCCGGCGCGGGGAAAAATGCTTGCCGCACTGCGGGGCGGCGGCGATAGTGACCGGCCTTTGGCGGCTGGGTAGCTCAGTTGGTAGAGCAGCGGATTGAAAATCCGCGTGTCGCCGGTTCAATTCCGGCCCCAGCCACCACTTCAACAAACCCAGTCCGAGCTTTATGAAAGAAAGCCCGCTTCGCCTCGCTATCCTCGGCCTCACACACGACCACGCTTGGGCGAACCTCGCCGAGTTACGCGCTGTGAAAGGCGCACGTCTCGTCGCTGCCGCCGATTCTCACGCCCCGCTGCGCGCGCGGGCGAAGCGGGAGTTCGCTTGCGCCACATACGCCGACGCCCGCTTGCTGCTCGAACGCGAACGGCCGGATGCCGTTCTCATCTTCAGCGACAACGCCGCGCATGTGCCGCTCACCGAGTTGGCCGCGGCACACGGCGCGCATGTGTTCGTCGAGAAGCCGTTGGCTGCGGACCTCGCCGGCGCGGAACGCATGCTCGCCCTCACGCGACAGCACCGCGTTCGGCTGATGGTGAACTGGCCGATCGCGTGGTGGCCGCAGTTGCAGCAAGCCGTGTCGCTGGCGACGAGCGGTGGCATCGGCGATTTGTGGCAGGTGAAATACCGCGCTGCACACGCCGGCCCGCGCGAGATGGGTTGCTCGCGTTATTTCTCAGAATGGCTTTACGACGCTCGTCGCAACGGCGGCGCCGCTTTCATTGATTACTGCTGCTACGGCGCGATGCTCGCCCGCGTGTTGCTCGGCCGACCCACGCGCGTCACCGGCATCGCCGAGCGGTTGTTGAAGCGCGATCTGCGGGGTGAAGACAATGGTCTGCTCGCGATGCACTATCCGCACGCGCTCGCGTTGGCCGAGGCGTCGTGGACGCAGATCGGCCACTTGAGCAGCTACTTCACTTTCATCCACGGCACAAAAGGAACGCTGCTCGCCGAGCCGGGCGACACGGGCCGGTTGCTGCTCGCCACGGAGAAGGAGCCGGACGGCAAAGCGGTGAAGGTGCCGCGGCCGAAGGCGCATCTGCGCAACGCGAGTGCGCACTTTGTCCACGCGTTGAAAACCGGCGACGCGTTTCATCCGCTCTGTGACGCGCGAATCGGCCGCGACACGCAGGCGATTCTGGAAGCGGGAATGCAATCGGCGCGGAAGCGCGCGGCGGTGACGTTGAAGAAATAAACGAGAACGCCGCGGAAAGTTCGGCTCCTCAATTCGCGGGGCTCAGAAACCGCTCAGAAGCCAATCACTCACTCGGCGCAGGAGCCGCGCGGCCTCGCGGGGGTTGAGGATGATGACAATGAGCACCGCGACGAGCGCGGCTTTCGCGGCGTAATTCGCCACACGCATCCACTTCGGGCCGAGCTTCGCCTCGATCTTTTCCCACAGCGAGTCCGACACCGGCTCGGGCTGCACGTCGGATTCATACACGCGCTGGCGATGATCTTCCTGCGTGAGCTGCGAGACGCGCATCTGGATGTAGAGCGCCTTGGTTTTATTCGGGTCGCCGCCGCTGCGCGCGATGGCTTTCGTCCACATCGCATCGTTGATGCGGTTTTCGCGCAACTCATCGGCCACGGCTTGATAGAACTGATCGTCGTTTTCCATCGGGCGGCCTTCATCAAAACCGCGCGTCCTGCGAAAAGCCAACCAAAACCGGCGCGCCATTGAACCAACCGGGCCCTGTGGGCGTGACATCGCGGGGCGCCTTCGCTACGTTGCGGGGACGTGCGGACACTTCATCTGTACATCACACGGCAGGTGCTGGCCTCGCTCGCGCTCTGCGTGACGGTGCTCACTTTTGTGCTGCTGCTCGGGAACGCGCTGCGCGAGATGATCGCATTGCTCGTCAGCCGACAGGCCTCGCTCGGTGGATTGGCCGAGGCCTTCTCGCTGTTGATTCCCTTCGTGCTCGCCTTCTCGCTGCCAATGGGTCTGCTCACGGCGACACTGCTCGTCTTCGGCCGGTTGAGCGCGGATCAGGAATTGACCGCCGCGCGGGCGGGCGGCGTGAGCCTCGTCGCGTTGATCGCCCCAGTGCTGGCGTTGAGCCTCGGGTTCAGCGTGCTCTGCGCGTGGGTGAATCTCGATTTGGCGCCGCGTTGCCGCGTGCAATATCGCGAGCTGCTTTTCCGGCTCGGCAAAGCCGACCCGACAGCGTTCCTCGTGCAGAACAGTTTCCTCACCGACCTGCCCGGCTACGTGGTGTATATCGGCAAGAAACGCGGCGACAATCTGGAGAACATCCTGCTGAACCGCCTCGAAGGCGGCGAATTGATCCAGCGCACGCGCGCGCCGCGCGGACAGGTGATCTACGACGCCACGCGCAACCAGTATCTCTTCCGCCTGTTCGACGCGCAGATTGCCATCCGCAGCAACGAATCGGTCGGCGCGACCAACGCCCCGCCGGTCTTCGGCGAATGGGAAACGCCCGCCGCCGGTGAGTTGACCATCGCCGTGGATTTCCAACGGATCGCCACCGCGCCGGGCAAGCCCTCGATCAGCAACATGACTTTCCGCCAACTCGCCGGAGAGCTTCGCGCCCAGCGCGCCGCAGGCATCGAGACCTCGCCCATTCTTGTGCAGATGCACCGGCAAGTGGCGTTCTCCTTCGCGTGTGTCGGCTTCACGCTCATCGGCATCCCGCTCGGCATCCGCGCGCACCGGCGCGAGACGAGCGTCGGCGTGGCGCTCGCGTTGCTGCTCGTGCTCGGTTATTTCAGCTTCCTCATTCTCGGCCAATCGCTCGAGACGAAGCCCGAGCTTTATCCGCACCTCATTCTCTGGATACCGAACTTCATTTTCCAAGGCCTCGGCGTGTGCTTGCTCTGGCGCGCCAACCGCGGGCACTGATATGGCAACCGCGCGACTCGACATCCTCAACGGCCGGCTCGCAAAACAGACGCGTGCGGTGGAACAACTGCCGTTCGTCATCGGCCGCAACGCCGAGGCCGGATTGCGGCTCGAGGACCCGGGCGTGTGGGATCAGCACATCGAGCTGGAATGGCGGTTCCCCGAAGGCTTCATCGCGAAACGCCGTGCGGACGCCTCGGCCACGGTGAACGGCCAACCTTTCACCGAGCAGCGTCTGCACAACGGCGACGTACTCGATCTCGGCGGCACGAAGATTCAATTCTGGCTCGGCGACGTGGCGCAAAAGCGGCTCGTCTTGCGCGAGATGTTGGTGTGGGCCGCGCTCGCCGCGCTCGTGGCTTCGGAAATCTGGCTGGTTCTCCGACTGACACACTGAACCGGCGCGATGAATTCCGCGTTGCCTCGGCTTTTACCGCACGCTAACATAACCTCCTGATGAAACATCAGCTCGACTTCGAGAAGCCCATTCTCGAACTACAGCGCAAGTTGGAAGACCTGCGCGCTCACCCCGAAACTCACGCCATTGGCGTGAGTTTCGAGGAGGAGATCACGCAGATGGAGCGCAAAATCGCGGAGACGCGCCGGCAGATTTACGCCAACCTCACAGCGTGGCAGCGAGTGCAGATCGCGCGGCATCCGCAACGGCCCTTCACGCTCGATTACCTCGGCACCGCTTTCACCGGTTTCACCGAGTTGCACGGCGACCGCCTCTTCGCCGACGACCGCGCTGTGGTGGGCGGCTTCGCCCAAATCGGCGGACGCAAAGTGGTGGTCATCGGTACGCAAAAAGGTCGCGACACGAAGGAGAACATTCTCCGCAACTTCGGCTCAGCGCATCCCGAAGGCTACCGCAAGGCGCTTCGTCTGATGCGGTTGGCGGACAAGTTCGGCCTGCCCATCATCACGCTCATCGACACCGCGGGCGCCTATCCCGGTATCGCGGCCGAGGAGCGCCACATCGCCGAAGCCATCGCGGTGAACCTGCGCGAGATGATGCTTTTCAAGGTGCCGATCATCGGCGTCGTCATCGGTGAAGGCGGCTCCGGCGGCGCGCTCGGCATCGGCGTTTGCGACCGCGTGCTCATCCTCGAGAACGCTTACTATTCCGTGATCAGCCCCGAAGGGTGCGCGGCGATTTTGTGGAAGGATCGCAAGGCCGCGCCGCAAGCCGCCGAAGCGCTCAAGATCACCGCCAAACATCTGCTCGAGCTCGGTCTCGTGGATGAAATCATCCCCGAACCGCTCGGCGGCGCGCATCAAGACACCCTCACCACCACGGCCAACGTGAAGGATTGCCTGATTAAGCACCTCAACGAAATCGCCGCGCTGGATGAAAAAGAGCGGCTGCAACGGCGCTACGCGAAGTTCCGCGCTCACGGCCATTTCACCGAACCCGAACCGACGCCGACTGCGAAGTAACGCGACGATGACGGCGCTGCGGTCGCCGCCGTTGTTCGCCACCGGACTGCACCGTGCTTTATCCGTTCACCTTCCAACCCATCTTCAAAGAACGCGTCTGGGGCGGGCGACGTTTGCAGTCCCTCTACGGCAAGTCACTCCCCGCGGGCGCGCCCATCGGCGAGTCGTGGGAAATCAGCGACCGTCCCGAAGGCGTGAGCGTCATCACCAACGGCCCGCTCACCGGCCGTGATTTGCGTTGGTTGATGGAACATCACGCCGCGGAATTGCTCGGCCCGGCGAAACCGGTGAGCGGGCGTTTCCCGCTGCTCGTGAAGTTACTCGATGCGCAGGACAAACTTTCGCTGCAAGTCCATCCGCCTGCATCCCTCGCCGGGCAACTCGGCGGCGAACCGAAAACCGAAGCGTGGTATGTCGGCGATGCTGAGCCGCACGCGGACATCTACGTCGGCCTGCGCAAAGATACCACGCGTGCGGAGTTCGAGCGGCGTCTGCGCGAAGGCTCCGTCGCCGACTGTTTCCATCGCCTGTCCGTGAATCGTGGCGACGCGATGTTTCTGCCGAGCGGCCGTGTCCACGCCCTCGGCGCAGGCAGCGTCATTTTTGAGGTGCAGCAAAACTCCGACACGACCTACCGCGTGTTCGATTGGAACCGCCTTGGCCTCGACGGCAAACCGCGCGAGCTGCACGTGGACGCCGCGCTCGCCTCGATCGCATTCGACGACTTCGAACCGGCGCTCGTGCCCACGCACTTCACCGAAACACCAACCGGCCAACGCCGCTCTTTGGTGGAGGCGCCGGGAGTTTTCCGGATGAGCGAAGAGCGGCTCCGCGCGGATGCGACGATTTCCTTCGACCGCGAGGGCATGTTCATCCTCGGCGTCGCGGCCGGCGAAATTGTTTTGCGCGGAGCGGCCGTCGAGTTGACGCTGGCCGCCGGCCAGTTCGCGCTGGTGCCCGCGTGCGTCGAGCGCATCGAGGTGCTCGCGAAAACGGACGCCACATTTCTCCACGCCGCGCCGTAGATTTTTTGAACCGCAATTAAACCGATGGAAGAGAAGAAGTCGCAATCGCCCTGGAAGACGCACCTCCAGCGCTGGATCATCAATACGCTGGCGGTGCTGATCGCGTGCAACGTCGTCAAAGGAATCCGCTACGATAACGTGCAGGGGTTGCTCGTCGCCTCGTTTCTGCTCGGTGTGTTGAACACCTTCCTGCGGCCGGTGCTGCTGCTGCTGTCGCTGCCGCTGCTCATCCTCTCGCTCGGCCTGTTCATCCTCGTCATCAACGCGGCGCTCCTGATTTTCGTGGATTGGCTGGTGGAGCCGTTCCACGTGGACGGCTTCTGGCCCGCGTTCTGGGGTGCGCTCATCATCGGCCTCGTCTCACTCATCGCCAACACGTTCACCGGATCGGGTGACTCGAAGATGACGCTGCGCCGCGGACGCGCAAAACCGCCGCAAGCGCAGCAACCATCCCCACGCGACGACGGCAAGGGGCCGATCATCGACGTGTGATTGCGGTGGTGGTGGTGGAAAACCGCGAAAGCCTTCCCGCGACGCTTTCACTCGAACTTACTTCAACTGGTAAGCCGCGCGGCGCGTAGGAATCCCTTGCGCGTTGAACTCGCGCTCGAAGTCGGTCACCACAGCAGACAACTCTGCCGGCGTTTCGATCGCCGCGAAATGGCCGGCCGCAGCGGCGAAGACCTCCTGCACCTGCTCGAAGTAATCCGCATCATCCGTGCGTAGATAAACCACGCCGCCGGGCGCGAGTGCTTGCCGCGCGATCTCGGGGAAACGCGCGTTGATGAGCCGGTGCTTGCGATGCTTCTTCTTCGGCCACGGATCTGGAAAATAAATGTGCAGCGTCTGCGCGCAACGCGCCGGAAGCAGATACTCGACGAAGTAAGCAGCCTCGATGCGGAGCAGACCGACGTTTACGAGAGCGGCACGGCGGCCTTTGCGATCGAGCTTGCGCAAACGGCCGAGCAGTCGTTCGACGGCGAGGAAATTTCGTTCCGGATGCTGTGTTGCATAACGGACCATGAACGAGCCGTCGCCCGCACCGAGTTCAATCTCGAGTGGCTGCGGATTCGCGAAGAAATTCTCCAGCTTCAACCGTTCGGTGATCGAAGTGAACGGCTGGATGAGCGTGGGGCACTGGTCGAGAATCGATGGCGTGCGGGGGTTTGCCGGATTCGTCGGGCCGGTTGGCGGGTTCAGCATCGTTGCCTCATTCTTTCCCGACAAAGAGCGCGAGCGCGGCGGTATAGCCGTGCAGGAAATTACTCGCGCCCACGGGGCCGATTTCGCCGTTGCAGAAGAAGCCGGAAAGACCAATCGGGCCGAGGCGTTCCTGCACAAGCGCGGCATCGTGGCTTGGCGAGCCGAACAGGTTTTTGCCGCGGCCGTTGCAACAGCAGAGACACGCGCCGTACACCGGCCGGCCGGCCATGATGGCGCGTTTCTTGTCGAGCAACGCGGAGAAATCCTCATTCGCCGCGGCATCGTCGCGCCGATGGAACTGGAGCGTCTGACCGGTGCGCGGCACGGCGCCGATGGAGATGCTGCCCTCTTTCGGGTCACCGCCGAGCAGATTGCGAATGAGGAAATCGCCGCGGTGGAATTCCTCCGCGTATTCGTTCACGACGAGACCGACGAAAAGATTTCCGCGCGCCTTCTTCTGCTCCTCGGTGGAAAGGGTGTTGTACGTTTCCACCAGCACTTGATAGGCGGGGCGGTTGCCGATAGCGTGGATGACGTTGCGCTCGGCTTTCGTGATGGGCCACGGCTCGCCGATCGGCGTGCAGCCTTGCGAGATGACGCCGGCGAGCGCGACCTCGCCGCCGACGGAAATGGCCACGCCGCCTTCTTCGAACACGTCGCCGTTCAGATACACCTGCGTGCTACGCGGATTGAAATCGCCACTGGCGAGACCGCCGAGAATCGGCGTCGGCGCGTAGTTCTCGTTCCATTGACGCAACCACGTTTCGGCGTCGAGGTGGAACGGATCGGCGAAAGTGAGCCAACCGTTCGTGCGATCCGGCTTCACTCCCGTCTCCCCGTGCCAGTAGTCGCGACCGGTGCATTCATCCACCTGCGTCTGCGTGAAGCGGACAGCGTGCAACTCCGCGCCGGGCAGGTGATAAAGCGCAAGGACGAGGCCGGCGTTCTCCTCGATCTCCTCCGCGCCGGCGATGAGACTCTGGCTCGAGCAACCGGCCAGCAGCGGAATCTGCGCGTGCACGCGGAGAATCTCGAGCACCTGCGTGGCGCGATCGAAGAATTGCGGCGTGAGAAAAACCAAGCCGAGCGTGACGCGCGGCGCGGCGAGACGGCGGCGCAAATCTTCAGCCCAACGCTGGAGGCCGACTTCGTCGAAGTCGCCCGCCCAGTGCGCCGCCACGCTGAACTCGTTCCGCATGGAAAGAAACTACGGCCGACAAGTCACAGGTTCAACCCGTCACTTTACCGCCGTCGTCGCGACGCCGGTGTGCTCGATGCGGACAATCTGGGTGTCCTTGTTGTTGCCCCACGCGGTGCCGAACTCGATGAGATAGAGGCAGCCGTCGGCGCCGAGCTCGAGATCCATCGGGCGCTTGAAGGTCATATTCGGGCAGAACCGCTCCATCGCCGGCGAGCCGTCGGCTTTCTTGGCGATGTTGTGGTTCTCATCGAGCTTCACGGAAATAATCCAGTTGCGACTCCACTCGTAGATGAAGAGCGTACGGTCGAACTCCTTCGGCAGCTTGTGCGGCGACTGGAGCTTCTCGTCGAAATAATAAACCGGACCGGCCATCGCGGTGCGGCCGCCGCTGCCCACGGCGGGAAATCGCGTGCTCTGACCCGGCGGATAATAGATGAACGCCGGCTGCGCGGGCGGAAGCTGCCTGAGACCAGTATTGTTCGCCGAGTCGTTGACGGGCTTAAGCGCGTCGTACAACTCCGGCTCGCCGGATGCCAGCCAGTCGGTCGGCTTCGGCGGCAGCGGCAGGGGCAGCGGCAGGGGCGTTTTCTTTTCTTTCACCGCTTTGTCGTAGGCTTCCTTGGCCTTCACTGCTTTATCGTAGGCCTCTTTGGCTTTCTTGTTGTCGGCGCGCGCCGCGAAATCGATCTTCGCGTACGGCTTGTTGTCGGCGACAAAGTAAGGCCAACCGAAGAAGCCGGCCGTGCGCGCTTGATTAATCTCGTCGAAGCCGGCCGGGCCGCGCTTCTCGCTCGGGCCACCGGCGTCGGGACCGACATCGCCCCAATACACGTAGCCGGTCTTTTGATCCGCGCTCACGCGGAAAGAATTGCGCGTGCCCATCGCGTAGATTTCCGGACGCGTGCCAGCCGTACCGGGCTTGAAAAGGTTTCCAGACGGAATGTCATAACCACCATCCATCTTCGGCGTGACACGAAGCACTTTGCCGGTCAACGCATTCGGGTTCGCGCTCGATTTCTGCGCGTCCCACGGGCTGCGGCCGGGGCGGCTATCACTCGGCGAGAAGCCGTCTGAATCGAACGGGTTCGTGTTGTCGCCGACGGCCACGAGCAGATTGCCCTTGCCGTCGAAGGCGATGGATCCGCCCACGTGGCAGCACTGTTCGCGTTGGGTCGGAATCTCGATGATCGTCTTCTCACTCGCGAGATCGAGCTTCTCGCCGGCGAGAGTGAAGCGAGCGACACGAATGATGCCGGCCTTGCCGCCAGTCACCGCATTCGTGGTCGTGGGCGGCATCGAGCGATTCAGATACACCCAATTATTCTTCTCGAAATTCGGATCCAGCGTGATGCCGAGCATCCCGTCCTCGAGTCCCGTGAAGACATCGAGTTTGGCGATGACGATGCCTTCCTTCGCGCCGGGCTTGATCATCTTCACCGTGCCGTCGCGCTGCGCGTAGAAAACGCGGCCGTCTGGCGCCACGGCGAGCTCCATCGGATCCTTGAGCGAATCGATGAATTTGCCGTCCGCCTGCGTATCGGCCTCGAGAATCACTTTGCGAAACGCGCCGTCCGTCTGCGAACCGCTCGGCACAGGCGCGTCATCCTTCTTCTTGGCGGGAGCCTGAGTGGTTTGAGCGAGGAGTTGACCGACGGCCACGAGGCTGGCGGCGAGGAGAACAACGTGTTTTTTCATCGTGCTTTTTGGACTGTTTTGACGAAGCCGCATTCACGGAGAATGCGGACAACGAATCCCGCGACGCTAGACAAAAGGCTGCGTGAAGGCAAACCCAGAAACTCGCGCACCGACGCCGTAATAGAGGAGAAGCGAAGCCGTGGCGGCTTCTACTTCTTCTCCTTTTCTTTCTCCGTGGTGGCTGGGCCGTTGCGCTTGGCGATGATGGCCGCGATGATCTGCTCCTTCAACTCGGGCTTCTCGACGAGAGCCTTTTTGGCGGCGTCTTTACCTTGGCCGATGAGGTCGCCGTTGAACTGCAGCCACGCGCCTTTCTTATCCACCACGCCGTTGGCGATGCCGACATCGAGAATGCTGCCTTCCTTGTCGATGCCGTGGTTGTAAATGATGTCGAACTCGGCCTCGGCGAACGGCGGCGCGACCTTGTTCTTCACGACCTTCACCTTCGTGTGGTTGCCAATGGCGTTGCCCGCAGCGTCCTTGAGCGTCTCTTTGCGGCGGATGTCCAGCCGCACGCTGGCGTAAAACTTGAGCGCCTTGCCGCCGGGCGTGGTCTCGGGGCTGCCGAACATCACGCCGACCTTCTCGCGAAGCTGGTTGGTGAAAATGCAGGTCGTCTTGGATTTGTTCAGCAACGCGGTGAGCTTGCGAAGCGCCTGGCTCATGAGCCGCGCCTGCATGCCCATCGTCGCCATGCCCATCTCGCCTTCGAGCTCCGCCTTCGGCACGAGCGCGGCGACGGAATCCACGACGATGACATCGATCGCGTTCGATCGCGCCAGCGTTTCGCAAATGGTGAGCGCCTCTTCGCCAGAATCAGGCTGAGAAACGAGCAGTTCATCGAGGTTCACGCCGAGCTTCTTCGCGTAAGCGGGATCGAGCGCGTGCTCGGCATCGATGAACGCCGCGAGGCCACCGGCCTTCTGCGCGTTGGCGATCACGTGGAGCATCAGCGTGGTCTTGCCGGAAGATTCTGGGCCGTAAATCTCGATGATGCGGCCGCGCGGCACGCCGCCGACCCCGAGGGCGAGATCAATGGCGAGGGCGCCGGTGGGGATGACTTCGATCTGTCGGAGCGCGGTGGCGGCGCCGAGGCGCATGATTGCGCCGTCGCCGAAAGCCTTGGTAATAGTGGCGAGGGCGGCCTCGAGATCGCGCTCGCGGGTAGCGCTGGCTTTAGTGTCTTCCGGGGTGGTTTTCTCTTTTTCTTTGGCCATAACGAAAAGGTCCTTGCAGTTGTTGCGCGGGAGATAATGGGCTGCGAACGGGGCAAGTCAACCGAAGGTTGCGCGGGACACGCTGGCTCAACGTCCCGCGTGCGCGGTGTCGGCCTTCTCCATTTGGCCGCGGGTCACGCCGAGTTGGCTCACGAGCTTGAGCTCGCGCCAGAGCTGCGCGCCGTTGATCTCGCCACGCAGCAGCGCGCGATAACGAGCGATGGTGCGCTCCACCTCGGCCGGCGTGTCGTTGAGGAACTCGACGCGGAACCGCCGCACTCCGAGATCGATCAGTCGCGCAGTGAACTCCGCGCCGGTCTGCGCACGCGAGTTAAAGACCGTGTTGCGACAGCCGGCGTCGGCCTTGAGCGGATGCTCCGCGCCCACGCGATCGCGCAGTTTCACCGAGTGCGTGTCGCAGGGCCGGCCGCAGTCGCGGTAATCTTTGCCGCTGGAAAGGAACGCGCAGAACACGCAGTGCTCCATGTGAAACATCGGCATGCGCTGATGAATCGTCACCTCGAACCACTCCGGCGGCGCGCCTCGCAGCAACGCCTCGAGCTGTGTGAGGTTCAAATCATAGCTAGCCGTGAGCCGCTCGAGTCCGAAGCGATTCTTGAAATGCTCGGCGGTCAGTGGATTCGCGACGTTGAGCGAGAAGTCGCCGACGCGCCGGCAGTCGGCGAAGAAATTCAGATGCTCGTGGTTGCGCACGAGATAACCGTCGGCGTCGCACGCGCGGACCTGTTTCAAAATCCATTCCTCGCCCGGCTTGAAGATGCGCGGAGGCGCGACCCAAATGCTGGAGCCCGCGGAATCCTCGCAGCCGCGCGCGGTGCGAAAGAGCGTGACCGCCTCGCGGTATTTCTTCGGATCCTCGAACTCGCAGTAAATCGTGCGCACAGCACAGCGCAGCGTGGTCTCCAGCTGTTCCATCGAACGCACGAGAACAATCAACTCGGGCGCGCTTGAACCGCCGGCATTCGGCGACGCGGACGTTGTTGGCGCAATCGGCGCGATGAAAATATTCCGCGACGGGGCGGTTCCTCGTTCCACCAGCGTCCACCGTTTCGGCGCGGCACGTTGAACATCGAGCTGCGCCACGACCTCGCGGCGGAGACGGTTGAGCTCGCTCATCGGCAACATCACGTCGCCTTCGAGATTGCTCACAAGTTCGCCGAGCTTGAACGGCGTGCCGCCGAGCCGGCCGAGTTGCTCGCGCAGGCGTTCCACAGTAAGCGGCTGCTTCTCGGCCACAACCAGCGGCGCGGTGGATTGCGTCTGCGCCACGTGGCCTTGCTCATCGCGGACGATGAGCGTGAGCGGCCCGCCGACGTGGCCGTACGCCTCGATGCGGAGCGGGCGCTGAAACTTCGGCGCGTCGCCCTCGAACGTCCGCCGCAAGTCGCGATCCAGTTCCGGATCGTTCGTCTTCCAAAGTTTGTCGCCCGTGTGAACGCGGGAGAAATCGATGTCGCCGTGACCGAAGCCAAGCGCCGTCTCGCCACCCCGCAGATCCACCGTGTACACGCGTCCGCCCTGCTCGTGGTCATCACCGCGTCCGGCGTCAAAGACGATGCCCGCGCCCGGCTTGAGCGTGCCTTCGAGTTTCAGAAATACTCGTTCACCTTGCACGCGACGAACCTCGCCGAGATACGCTCCGCGCTTCTTCGCGAAGCGGGCGTGGACGAGCTTTTGATTATTGTTTCCCCCGAACCAACCGGTGTGCAGGCCGCGAGAGAAAGCCATTTCCAGTTCGTATTTTTCGGCGGGCTGTGTCCCGCGAGATTCTGTTTGAGCCGTGCTTGCGGCGCGCGAAGTTTGCTTCTCCGCCAATTCATCCAGCGCCTTCCGATAAACGCGCGTGATGCTCGCGACGTATTCGGGCGACTTGAGCCGGCCTTCAATCTTGAGCGAGCTGACGCCGGCCTTCACCAGCGCCGGCAACACTTCAAGCCCCGCGAGGTCTTGAGGGGAAAGTAAGTAGCGGCGCGCGCCGAGATCCACGAGCTTGCCATCGGAAATCAGCTCGTACGGCATGCGACACGCCTGCGCGCATTCGCCGCGATTCGCCGAGCGGCCGCCGAGCGATTCGCTCGTGAGGCATTGGCCAGAGTAGGCGATGCAAAGCGCGCCGTGGACGAACACTTCCAGCGGCAACGAAACAGGCTGCGCCGTGCGAATCTTTTCAATCTCAGCGATAGAACATTCGCGAGCCAACACCGCCAGCTCACAGCCGAGTTCACGCGCGAACTCCACGCCGGCCGGATTCGTGATCGTCATCTGCGTGCTGGCGTGAATTGGAAAATCCGGCGAGAGGCGGCGGATGAGCCGGCAGATGCCGACGTCCTGTACGATGGCGGCATCCACACCTGCGGCGATGATGGACCGCAGATAATCCTCGGCGGAAGCGAGTTCGTCGGCGAAGACGAGCGTGTTGAACGTGACGTAGCCGCGCACGCCGCGGCGGTGCAGAAACTCCATCAGCTTCGGCAGCGCGCCTTCCGTGAAATTATGCGCACGCATCCGCGCGTTGAAGCGGTCGAGGCCGAAATAAATCGCGTCCGCGCCATTCTCCACGGCGGCCTTGGCGCAGTCCCAGTCGCCCGCGGGAGCGAGCAGTTCGGGCACCGATGGGCGTTGGACGTTTTTCGTCATTTCAGCAGGGATTAAACCATCAAACCGCGTGGCAAACCAAGAATCAAATGGGCACTCACAACTGAGCGCGTGGCCGTGGCCGTCTAACTTGTTTTCTCAATCTGATTTCCCTAGCCTCGGCGGTATGAACATCACCAACTACGCCATAGCTATCCTGAATGTCGCGGGCTTGGCGGCGGCTTCGACCAACACACCGCCAACACTGGTGAAACCGGAGCCGGCGCGATGGTCCGAAGGGCAGGTGTTGGTGAACGCTTCCTGTCTGGTGACCAATGTTCAGGGCGGATTGGTGCAGGTGTTTCTTCAGATTGACCGGAACGCCACCGCGACCAAACCGATCGCCAACGGTCTTGGAAAAGCGGGCGAACTGCTGCGGGAGTGGGCGGCCACGAACACGGCTGCGGGAAATCATGGCGACGTGTACGACAACCACGACGGTGATCATTCCAACATGAGTTACGGCGCGTTTCCCCAGCTCACGCGCGTGGAATTTGATGAGTCACTCAAAAAAATCGGAGCGCACAACGGCCTGCAACATCGGCTGCTGTATAACGCCGTGACCATCGGCAACTCCTCCACGGCGTTGGTCAACGGCCCCTTCTGGCGCTGCCAAGGCCGCAACGCGCTCACGCTCTCCGCCGCCGGCGGGCATCTCTATCTGCAGTACCGGAGCAATCATCTCTACTTTTATCCCGAGCATCGCGACTACGATCCCGGCCACAATGGCACCGGCGGCAAAGGCTACGGCGACGTGCTGCCCGCCAATCATCCGTACATCATCCTCTCGCAGGGCTCCTCCGGATCGGACCGCGTCTTCATGGACGCCGTGGCCGCCACGCTCGCCGCATTCCAGCCCGAGGTGAAACGGCGACTGGTTGAGAAGCGCCTGTTGATGCCCGCCATCCAGATGATTTTCCGCAGCAGCAGTCAGCTCGTTCAGAAGCCGGAACAATACCTCACCGGCATCGCTCATCCGCCCGTGTTCGACGGCAAACATATCGACGTGGAAAAAATGGTGCGGCTCGCGCACTCCATCACGCCCGAGGCGTTGCCGCCGTTGGCCCAACTTGTCGTGGCGGAGGAAAATCTCGGCATCGTCGGACGCGATTACTTCGATGTCGCGGACCGCGAGCGATTGCTCGACACGCCGTGTGCGGTCGCGCGCGTGGTGAAATCTTTCGTCTACACTCGCCGCATGGTACTGGATGCCCAGACCAGTTTGGATCCGCAGGACAAGCCGCTCGCGTATCATTGGGTGATTCTGCGCGGCGATCCGGAGCGCATCCGCATCCGTCCGCTGGACGCCACGCGCCGCCGCGTGGAACTCGAGGTGGATCATCATCCGCGACGCTCGATTGCGCCCGGCTCGGACATGGAATCCAACCGCATCGACATCGGCCTCTTCGTTCACAACGGTCGTCACTATTCGCCGCCGGCCTTCGTGAGCCTTCTCTATCTGGACAACGAGAAACGCGAGTACGATGAGCAGCGCCGCATTCGCAGCGTGGATTACACGCATCCCGAGACGCGGGATAACTACGTCGATCCCGCAATCGATGCGCGCAAAGATTGGCGCGACGAATTCCGATACGCCGTCAACGGCAAGCTCCTCGATTGGACCCGCCGACGCGGCGAGCAACGTCAGGAGTTCACCGCCGAAGGCCGCCTCATCACGCGCCGTGGCCTTGATGGCCAGCCGCAGGAAACCCGCAAGGTGACTTATCGCATCCAAGCAAAACCCAACACCGCGCCTGTCCTCGAACAGCAGACGGCGACGGAGTAAATCGCGAGGCCGCCATTCCATTCCCGCCTTTCACGACGAGGTGTTTGTTCGTAACTTGAAGCCGTGCGCGTATTGATCATTGGCTGCGGATACGTCGGCTTGCCTCTCGGTGCGGAGTTGGCGCGGCGCGGCCATGAAGTCGTGGGCGTGCGACGTTCGCCTGAAGGTGCCGAGGAACTGCTCGCGGCGGGTATCACGCCAGTCGTCGCGGATGTGACGCGGCCGGAGACGTTCGCCCCGTTATCGGGAGCGTTTGATTGGGTGGTGAACGCGGTGTCGTCCACGAAAGGTGGCGCGTCCGAATACCGCGCGGTTTATCTCGAGGGCACACGGCATCTGCTCGATTGGCTCGCCGCGCATCCGCCGCAGAAATACGTCCACCTCAGCAGCACGAGCGTGTACGGACAAATGGACGGCGAGGTCGTGAACGAAATCGCAGCCGCCGCGCCGACGGGTGAGACGAGCCAGCTTCTCGTCGCGACGGAGCAACTCCTTCTCACGGCAGCGAGCGAGCGCGAGTTCCCCGCCGTCATCCTGCGCGCGGCCGGTATTTACGGACCGACGCGAGGCCATCTCTTCCAGCAATTTCTTCGCAACGAAGCGCGCATCGCCGGCGACGGCACGCGCGTGATGAACATGATTCATCGCGACGACCTCGTCGGCGCAATCATCGCGGCGTTGGAGCGCGGACGGCGTGGTGAGATTTACAATGCGGCGGACGACGAATCGGTTTCGCAGTTGGAATTTTTCCGCTGGCTAGCGGCTAAGCTGGGCAAGCCGTTGCCGCCCTTCGCGACCGAGGTGGAAAATGCTGCGCGCAAACGCGGCCTCACGAACAAGCGCGTGGCGAACGACAAATTGAAAACCGAACTGGGTTACGCGTTCAAGTATCCGACGTTCCGCGAAGGGTACGCGTCCGAAATCGCGCGGATGCGTTTGCTGTGAACGTCCCGCGTCAGCCGAGGCGGAACGAGATGCGGGCGATGACGTCCTTGCCGAAGGCGTGCTGAAGCCGCTGGAGAATCTCGCGGCGGCGGTAGCGGACGATCTCGTCGAGCCACACGCTGCTGTCCACATTCACGAAGAGCGTGCCTTTGTTCAGGCCGGCGGGTTTCGCGTGCGTGGCGATGTTCGGATCCACCAAGTTCAGCCACACGCGCATCACCTCAGCTTCCGAGAGGCGCTTGTCGAAGCCGAACTTTTCGAGCAGCGCAGGCAACACCTGCGAGACCGGTTTGGCGCAGTCGGCGCGAGCCTTCTCGGCGTCGTGCAAATCCACGCGGCGCCATTGCGCAATCGCTTCCCGACGCGAACGAGCAGGGGAATCGGACTTCTTCATCGCGAAATATTCCACTAGGCCGTCAGTTTGTCGCGAGAGACGACGCGGACAACGCGGCGTTGTTGGAACTTGTTCACGCGCTGTTCACGGCGAGCCACGCAGCAGGCGGACGAGGTTGAAGTTGAAGATGAGCTGGAGCCCGGTGAGCAGCGTCAGCACATACACGACCTGCACGAAGACGCGCTCGGAGAATTTGCGGTTGAGCCAGACGCCGAGCCAGACACCAAGCGGCACGAGCGGGAAATAGGTCACACTCGCCAGCAGCGTCTCAGGCGTGATGATGCCGTAGCCGAAGAAAAACGGCACTTTGATCCAGTTAATGCAGGTGAACACCAGCACGGTGGTGCCGACGAAAATCTCCTTCGGCATCCGCTGCGGAATCAGAAACACGCTCACCACCGGCCCCGCGCCGTGCGCGAACGTGCTCGTCACTCCCGCCCCGATGCCGCACGGCACACCGAGCCAATGGTTCGGCGCAAAGACTCCCTCGGCGCGAAAGATTTTCTCCTTCACGAACTGGAACACGACGAACGCCACCGCGAGCACGCCGATGGCGAGATTCAGTTCGCGCGCGGAAAAGCGGCCGATGAGCTGCACGCCGATCACCACGCCAACGACGACGCCCGGCAACAGGAAGCGCAGGTTCTGCACCGTCCATTTCCGCCAGTAATGATAGAGGGAGAAGGCGTCGCCGGCGCAGAGCAACGGCAGCAGCACGCCGATGGCGTAGGTCGGCCCGCGATCCGGCGCGGCGAAGGCGAGCACGCAGAGCGGCGTGGTGAGCATCCCGAGACCGCCGCCGAAACCGGCCTTCGACAGGCCGATGAAGAGCACGGCCGCGCCGGCCAAAAGCATCGTGGACCACTCGTTCACGCCGCCGTTTTGGGCTGCGGTGGAGGGAATGTCGAGTCGCGATTCCGCCGCGTGAATAACGTGTGAGCAAGAAATATCCAAGAAACACGGCCATTTCTTGACGCCACAACATCAAGTGTGTTAGTCAAAAGCCTCACACACCACTTTGTGGTTGTCAGGGAGTGTATGCGTTGCCCTAAGTGCAGTTGCCAGAACGATAAAGTGATTGATTCGCGTGCCTCACGCGAGGGCGCAACCATCCGCCGACGCCGCGAGTGCCTCGAGTGCACACACCGTTTCACCACCTACGAGCAGATTGAACATCAGTCGCTCTCCGTGCTCAAACGCGACGGCCGACGCGAGGAGTTCTCGAAGGAGAAGCTGATGAACGGCATCAAGAAGGCCTGCCAGAAACGGCCGATCAGCCAGCAGACCATCGAAGATTTGACCGAGCGCATCGTGGGGGAAATTTCCAATCAGTATTCCGAGGAAGTGCCGGGCGGGGCCATTGGCGAGCGGGTGATGGAAGGTCTGCGCGCGCTCGATCCCGTCGCGTATGTGCGCTACGCGAGCGTGTACCGGCGGTTTCAGGAAGCGACAGATTTTGTGCAAGCGGTTCAGAAGCTCGAAGCAAAGAATGATACAGCTACATACCCACTGCCTGGCATTTGAGCAGCCGGATGGCGAGACCATCCCGTGCAGCGCGGATGCGATGAGCATCAAGCTCATCGGTTCGGCTGCGCGCGAAATGGACCGCGAGGTCGTGCGGCAGGCCGCTGCCGCCGTGCTCTTCTATTTTCGTTACGAACAGAAACGCACGAGCGTGACCGTCGCGGAATTCGCCGCAGCTCTCGAACGCGTGCTGCGCGGTTTGGGTTTCAAGGTGCACGTCGCCGGCGCAGTGCCGGTCAAACCCGAGCCTGCGACAACGACAGCGGCTCCGAGCGTGGCGGAAGCCAGCCTCTCTGAAATCGCCGCCGCCGCCGACAAAGGTTTCGAGTTGGCCTTCTTCCACCGCCTGCGCTTCGAACTGGAACACGCCCTCACGCGCTCGCCCAAGCTCATTCGCTTCACCGGCCTGCGCAGTTGCGTGAAGCAGCTCGCCGGCGCGCGCCGCTGGTGTCCGCGTTGCCGCCGCCTCAACGATCAGATTGTGGATTTCCTCCGCCAGTGCCTCGCCCATGGTGGCGATACCAAGTGCGCGCTGGTGGTGAATTGACGCCGCGCCGCCGTGCGCGCACCTTCGCGTCATGAGCAAAACCCTTTTCGAGAAAATCGCCGCGCGCGAAATCCCCGCGAAGATCGCGTACGAGGACGACCTCGTTCTCGCCTTCCACGACATCAATCCGCAAGCGCCGACGCACGTGCTGATCGTCCCGAAGAAACCGATTGTGCGCATCGGCGAAGCCAACGCGGAAGACCAACAGATGCTCGGCCATCTGCTGCTGAAAGCCGCCGAAGTCGCGCGCGCCCTCGGCATCGAGAGCACCGGCTATCGGCTCGTCGTGAACAACGGGCGTGACGCCGGCGAAGCCGTGCCGCATCTGCACGTGCACATCCTCGGCGGACGGAAGATGAACTGGCCGCCGGGCTGATTACTTCTTCTTCAGCGTCGAAAGAAATTCGAGAAGGTCGACCAACTCCTGCACCGTCATCGTCTGCGCGAGGCCGGCGGGCATGACGGAAAGTTTCGACTGCGCGCGCTTAGCGATGTCGGACTTCTTGACGCGCGTCACCACGCCGCCAACGGCCTTCAACGCAAGCTCGTCCGCGGCGTCGCTCACCACGAGACCGAATAGCTCGTCGCCGTTTTTCAACTCCACGCTCCACGCTTCGTAACCGAAGGAAACGCCCGCGCTCGGATCGAGAATCGATTCGAGCAATGCGTCCTTGCCGAGCTTGGAACCGATCTCCGAAAGCGCTGGGCCGAAGTCCGTTCCTTTGCCATTCACTTGGTGGCATTTTCCGCAACCAACCGACTCGCGAAAATAAACCGTCTCTCCATTCTTCGCGTCGCTCTTCATCTTCAATAGCTCCGCCACGGGCGGCAGCGGCTTGTCATTCTGACCAGCGGGCGGTGGCAACAATTTTGCGGCCTCGGCTTTGATGGCAAGCCAACGCACGGCATTCAGCTCCGCGCCGGCGACGAACTTCACATCGCTTCCGAGTTTCTCTTCGCGTGCGAGGCGAAGCAATTCGGTCGCGCCCTCCTGCGTCTGCGCCAGCGCGCGGACAACGGCTTTGCGCAACGCGGCCTCGCCTTTGGCATCGGCTAAAATCGGGAGGAGCAACGGCACGACACGCTTGTCGGCGGTGTTGCCAAGAACCTGCGCGAGAGCGGGAGCGTTCGTGCCAGCAAGCGCGGCGGCGATGAGTTTCGGTTCGTTCGCAGCGAGCACGAGCCGCATTGCGGCCACGCCCGCTTCGTCGGCGGGCAGTTTCAACGCCACCTCAAGTAAGCCCGCGTTCTGGCCTTTCATCTGAAACTCCTCGACGAGCTTCACGAACTGCGGCGTGCCGCGCGTGGCGGCGAGCACTTTGCCGAGCGCTTCCTGCAGCTTCGGGTTCGCGTTGACCTTCTCCGGCCCGAGACGCGTGAGCGCTTCAATCATTGTCGCGAGCCGCCCGGGCTCAATCGTCTGAGCGCTGACGAGCGTGATAGCGGCGAGAAGCGCGGCGAAGGCGCGTAGTTTCATGCAGTTCATTTAATGCCGTGGGCGCTGAGTCATCAAAACAAAACTGGCCGGCATCGCTGCCGGCCAGTGTGAATCCAATGAATCAAACTTTGCAGCGAATCAAAGCGCACCGAGCGCGATGGCCGCGAGCGCGTCGTCCTTCTCTTTGCTCTTCGGCACGAAATCGAGCGCGCGGAGGTAGCGGGCTTTTTCGCCTGCCTTCGTCTCCTTGTCGGTGACGATTTTCGCAATGAGTGTCGCGGCCTGCGGCGCGCGGCTGCGCCAGACGATGTCGCGGCCTGCGGCGGTGTTCCACTTGTCGCCGACGGCGGCTTGCCACGCGGCGAAGCACGCGACCTCGTTCTTGTCCGCGCTGATGCCGAGCGCCTCGAGATACCAGCGGTCCTGGCCGTCGTGCTTCAGCGCGAGCTGCGCCCAGAGCTTCGGCGCTTCGGGCGACGTGTTGTGACGAAGTGCGATGGCGCACTCGCGGCGGACGGCGGCGGAGTCGTCATTCGTGAACTGCTTCACGAACGGGATCACATCGAGACCGCGCTCGCGGGCGATGCGCAGGCCGGTGATGCGGATGTCGGCGTCGGTGTCTTTGAGCGCGGCGGCGATATGCTTGGCCTCGCTGCCTTTGATGCGCGCGAGCAGGTGCAGGGCGCGGGCGCGTTGGCGGGCGTCACTGCCGCTCCAGAGCGTGAGTAGTTCGGCTTCGGCTTTGCCCTGCATCGTGTTCAATGCAGCCCACGCGAGATAACGCGTGGCGAGGTTCGGCGACTGTAGCGCGGCGGTGGCGCCGGCGGCGGTGTTCAAGTCGAGCTTCGGCACGGAGGATTTGTGGCCCTTCGGGGCGACGCGATAGATGCGGCCGGTCATGTTGGTGACGCTGCGGTCGGCCATGTTGTGGCCGCCGACACCGGCGTCATGCCAGTCGGCGATATAGAGCGAACCGTCGGGCGCGGTGCACGCATCCGCTGGGCGATACCACGTGTCGCTGCTCGTGAGGAGGTCCTTGATCGTGGCCTTGTAGCCGGCGCCGGTCCTCGTCGCGGGATAGGCGCGGACGGTGCGCGGGCCGGCATCGCAATGAATCACTTGATTCTGGAACGCGGTGAGCAGCGTGCCTTCATACACGCAGATTCCGGTGGGCGAACCTTGTCCGGTGTTGATGAGGTTGGGAACCACGCCCGGATCGAACAAGTGCCACTGGTAGGAAACCTTCTCGTCCTCGGACACGCCCTTGGCCTTCGCCTTGTTCCAGCCTGTGCTCCAGCCTGCGCCGGTGAGTTCTTCGGTGTAGCCGAAGTTGCCGTACTCCATCACGTAGTTGATGCGAACGCCCTTGTTACCGTCATCGTCGTTGTCGGACTGCCAGAGCGTGCCGAAGGAATCCACGGCGACCTCGTAGTTGTTGCGGAAGTTCCAACCGAGCGTCTCCATGCCGGAGCCGTCGAGGTTGCAGCGGAAGACCATGCCTTGGCGGTAGGGGTTGCGGGAATCATTGATGATGTTGCCGGCGCGGTCCTTGATGGGATTGCCATCCTTGTCGTGAACCGCCTTGCCGGAGTTACCGAAGTTCCAGTAGAGCTTGCCATCGGGACCGAAGACGAACGAGTGCGCCGAGTGGTCGTGCTGCGCCTGGCCGGTCTTGGTGAAGAGGACTTCCTTCTTGTCCGCCTTCCCGTCGCCATCGGTGTCGGTGAAGATGAAGATGTTCGGCGAGCAGGAGACGATGACCTTGTTGCCGAGGACGCACAGACCGAGCGCGTTGTTGATCTCGAGACCTTGGTAGAAGGTCGTGGCCTTGTCTGCGGCGCCGTCACCGTTGGTGTCCTCGAGGATGACAATACGATCGCCTTCGGGGCGGATCGGCGGGTTGCTCCATTTGCGGTAGTTCGCGCCCTCGGCGACCCAGATGCGGCCGCGCGAATCGATGTCCATGCACGCCGGGTTTAAAACCATCGGCTCGCTGGCGAAGAGCGTGACCTCGAGCCCTTCGGCCACGGTCATTTTCTTGAGCTCCTCGAGCGCGGCGGCGCGGCCGGTGGGGCGGTTGTGTTGGGCCTGCACTGGCAGCGCGGAGGCGGCCAGCAAGGCGGTGAGTGCGATGGCGTGCAACGTGTGTTTCATAAAACGTGTCTTGTGAGGGCTAACTAAAGCGAATCAGCCGCGGGCGCGGCAATCACTTTCTGCGGGTTATTTCTTCCCCTTCGGATCGAGGTTCGCCTTCAGATCCTCGGCGGTGAGCGTGGAAGCCACGCCCTCCTTCGGCACCTCGGCCTTGGCGATCCAGAGCAGCGCGTTGAGCACCACCTTGCGGAAATTGTCGTTGCCCCAGTTCACATGTTTGTGGCCGCCGGTGAAACCAAAGCCGCGCCCGCCGTCCGGCCGCGTCGCCGTCCACATCATCACCTCATCGCGGCCCTTCGCCTCGACGATATGCGCGTACGGCCCCTTCGGAAACACATACGGCCCGCCACGCACCGCATCGCTCGGCTTCGCCACGAGAATCGGCGTCACGCCCTGCATCCCCTCGCGGAAACGCATGTTGAAATACCATTCATCCAGCACGCTGAACGGCTTCACGCCATTCGCCACCGGATGATTCGGGAACGACTTGAACTCCGGCGACCACATCGGGTTCACGCTGAACGCGTGCTCGTAATGCCCGCCGATCCACGCCTGCAACGCCTTGCCCGGATCGCCCACCGGCACCTCCACACCGTAATGCGCACAGCCGATGCCCACCCCCTTTTTCGCGAGCGCATTGATGAACTCCATCCGCTCCGGCTTGATCGCCGGATGCCCGCCGCCGCCATCCGCATAAATCAGAATCGCGGCCGCACCCTCGAACGCCGTGTCATCCTTCGGCCAGCCCATCTCGTGCACCTCAGCCTTGATGCCCGGCACTTGATCGAGGCACTTCTTGAGCAGAAGACTCCCGGCGCGGAACTCGTGGTCGCCCGGCCCGTGGCTCGGCCTGCCAGCGATCAGGAGGATTTTCTTATCGGCCGCCTCAGCGGAAATCACCGCGACGAACGCGGCCAGCAGAACAAACAGTTTCATCGTGCGCATTGGTTGACGGCCCGCGAGCCTAGCGCATTCGAGCCACTTGGGAAGTCTGGAGTTGCCCCACCGATGGACGGGATGGGGTAGGGTCAAGCCGCTGGCGTGACCACGTGCAAAGGACGCGCCGGCGGCGTGTCCCTACAAAATCGGACTCGCGGAGCCCGTCTTCTCGACCGGAATGCTCCTCTCCCGTCGGGAGAGGGAGCCACGCCATCCGCGTTCGAGGTGCAGATCTGAGCGGTGGGGGAGTCGCTAAAGGACGCCTGCGGCAAGTTCGCCCTTCCATCCACCCCCTGCGGAGTAAGGCCGTTCAGTGCTTGACTGGTCAGCACACGCTATTCAACGTCGTTCAAATGTCACCTTTGGAACAAGGAAGCCGATGAGCGAATTCAACGAGCCACCAAAATCAGGCTGGGCGGAATTCCATCGTGGTTGCGGTTGGTTCCTGTTCGTTTTGGGCGGGATTGGATTTGTGATGTTCCTCAATGCCAGCGGCGGCTCAGAGCGAGGGGCGGCCATGCAGTTACTTATCCTGGGCATCGCCGGTGGCATCACCTCCTTTTTTGCTGCCTTCCTCATCGATGTGCTCATAGACATGCGCCACTACCTTCAGTCGGGGAACAGCACCCTCGCTAAGATGAACGCCAAATTAACTGGCCTCGCGACCGGCCAATTGAAGATTGGGGCTGAAGCCGAGGCCATGGCTGCTGCCAAGCTGAAGATTGAGGCTGAAGCCGAGGCCATGGCTGCTGCCAAGCCCGCCACGGAGAAACGTCTCGAATGGGCCGGCAAAGCGATGCAGCGGGCGGAAATGAAAGCGGAGACCGTGAAACGCACCCTCACCCAAGGCGGCACCGTCGTCGCGTGGGGATACAACAGCTCTGGCCAATCCAAAGTGCCCGCAGGCTTGAGTGGCGTGGTGGCGATTGCCGCGGGAGGGCGTCACACCGTGGCGTTGAAACAGGACGGCACCGTCGTCGCGTGGGGAAGCGACAGCACTGGCCAAACCACAGTGCCCGCAGGCTTGAGTGGGGTGGTGGCGATTGCCGCGGGAGGGTTTCACACCGTGGCGTTGAAATTGGACTAGGAGTTGTCCCGCCACAAACCAACGCGGGTTCTCACGCATTGCCGGGCGGATGACTGAAGTGTCGGACCTGCAGAATAGACTTTATGACGATCACGGAACTGCTGGACCGGAGCCGGAGGGAGTTGCTGGATCTCTCCACGCGCAACCGCCTGCTGGCCGTGCCGTTGGAGGCGCGGACGGCGCGCTTGGTGCGCGTG
>CAMASG010000017.1 GCA_945860945.1 Akkermansia muciniphila | reverse complement strand
ACGGCCATGTGGAGGAACTTGGCGAGGTGCTCAAGCTCGCGCTTCATGTTGGTGTTCCAGAGCGTCGAGTAGCCTTCACGGCCGCCCCAGAAGGTGTAGCCCTCACCGCCGAGCTCGTGGGTGACTTCGAGGGCTTTCTTTACCTGCGCAGCTCCGTAGGCGAAGGCGTTAGCGTCGCAGCTCGTGGCGGCGCCGTGGGCGTAGCGGGGGTGGGCGAAGAGCTGGGCGGTGCCCCAGAGGAGTTTGACGCCGGTCTTCTTCTGCTGGGCCTTGAGGAGCTTGGTGATGGTGTCGAGCCATTGGTTCGACTGCTTGAGGGTCGCGCCGTGCGGGGAGACGTCGCGGTCGTGGAAGGCGTAGTAAGGCGCGCCGAGCTTCTCGCAAATCTCGAAGAAGACCGGGACGCGGGCCTTGGCGAGATCGAGGCCGGTGAGGCCGGCTTCCCACGGGCGGATGGCGGTGCCGCCGCCGAACATGTCCGCGCCCTGACCACACATGGTGTGCCAGTAGACGACGGAGAAGCGGAGGTGCTCGGCCATCGTCTTGCCCTCGAGGACGGCCTTGGCGTCGTAGTGTTTGAAGGCGAGCGGGTTCTTGGACTGCGGACCTTCGTATTGGATTTTGGGGATGTTCGGAAATGCGGCGGACATAGTTTTCGTGCGTTGATTTTTGCGCGTTCCCCAGAGGGAATCACGGAACGCCGATTGCAAAAGCAATCGCGTGGCAAGTCAAGCGGGCAGTTGCGCGGCACTCAAGCCGCCACAAATTTCACGCCGAGGGCCACACGGAGTTTGGCGGCCACGAATGTCATGCTCGGCCAGCGCGCGAAGAGATCACGTTGAAGGCATTTCATGATGATCTGCTCGACGTCCGCGGGGACGTACTCGTTGTGCTCACGGATCGACTTGATACGGAAATTGTCGTCGAGGATGTTTCGCACACCGTCCTCCGGCGTGTCACCAGCGAACGGCTTGCGCTGGGTGAGTAGTTCGTAGGCGACGAGGCCGAACGCGAAGATATCCGCCCGCTGATCCATCGGCTCGCCACGGAGTTGTTCGGGGGCCATGTAGCCCGGCGTGCCGGAGTTCTTGTCGAGCTTCTCGGGCTTTTTAGGAAGGGGCAGGGCGGTATCAAAATCCACGATGAGCACGCGGCCGCCGTGCGACACCATCACGTTCTCCGGCTTGAAATCGAGGTGCATCACCCCGCTATCGTGGAGGTGCTCGAGGCCGGCGGCCATCGCGTAAAGAATGTCCGAGAGCAACTCGCCGAGGACGGGATCCTCGCGCAGAATCAGCGCCTTCAGGTTCGCGCCTTCGATATACTCGAGCGCGAGGAAGGGGAACTTCTTGATCTTGCCGTGGGTGATGTAGCGGACGATGTGCTCGTGCGGCGGCAGCTTGGCGAGAATCTCGCAGCCGCGATTGAAGAGCTTCGGCGCGGAGGATTCCTTGAGCAGATGCTCGTGCATTTTGCGCACGGCAATATGCTGACCATCCTCGTCGGTGGCCATCCATAACTCTGCTAGGCCGCCCTTATTGACCAACTCCTGGAGGCGATATGTTCCAAACAAACTCATAAAAACTGTCTCCTAAATACGACTTCTTCCAACACGCCTGCCCCAAGCGTCGATCTCGGACGCCTCCCCCAGCGCAGGCATTCGACCAAAGGTGACGCCATTGGGGGTTGTGGAGGCGCAATACGAGAGCAGCGGAGTTGGGCCGCAGCCGACAAATTGACGGGATTACCCCCTGTTTCACGGGATGCTTCTTCCGCGAAACGTGCGTAGAGAACCGTTTTTGCCGCCGTAGGTCAAGAAGATGCTGGTGACGGTTCGGTGACGGTTCTTCATTCCAACACCAACGCGGCGAGGTCCGGCGGCTGAAGGCGCGGCTTGACCCGAGGGCCGAAAACAGGTTCAATGAAACGGTCTATCGGCGATGCTGATGTATGCCGGTGACGGTCGAAAATCGTGAAACATTTTGCTACGCGGCGAGTCCAACGACACTCGCCGTGCGAGGTGATGAAAAACTGATGTTCAAGCGCTTGTACATTCTGGTGGTTTTGGTGGCGGCCGCGGCCGGCTGCTCCACCGCGCATTACCGCCAGTCGGCAGACAAGGATATCTATGATATTCTCGGGCAGAAACAGCAGCGCGTCCATGGCCAGACCAACGCTTTCAGCATCGAGACACCGTGGTCCAAGCGCGATCCGCACGCGATCAAGGCCGAGGAGATCATCAAAGAACGGTTCACCGACAACGGCAAGCTGCAGCTCACGCTGGAGCGCGCCTTCCAACTCGCCGTCACCAACAGCCGCAGTTACCAACTCCGCCGCGAGCAGCTTTACCTCTCGGCCCTCTCGCTCACCGGCACGCGGCATCTCTTCGAGTGGAAAGTCTCCTCCGCCGAGGTCGATATCGGCGTGACGCGCAGCACCGAGCGGAGGCTGAACGGCACCTCCGACGCTTCCGCCTCGCTCAGCAAACTTTTTCAGACCGGCGCCTCGCTCACCGCCAGTGTCGCGAATGACCTCACGCTTTACCTCAACGGCACACCGAAAGTCCCGACCCTCACCCTCGCGCTCACCCAGCCGTTGCTGCGCGGCGCGGGCGCGGACATCGCCGCCGAGGCGCTCACGCAAGCCGAGCGCGACGTCATCTACGAGGTCCGTTCCTTCAGCCATTATCAGGAGACGTTCGCGACGGATATCGTCACCACCTACTACCGGCTTCTGCAAAAGAAGGCCGCCGTGCGGAATGCTTACGACAACTATCTGAACCTCTTCCGCGCCCGCGAACGCGCCGAGGCGCTCGCCTTCGACCGGCTGCCGGCCTTCCAAGTCGATCAAGCGCGGCAGGAGGAATACAAAGCGAAGGTCGCCTACATCGCCGCCGTCGAGAGCTATCAGACCAGCCTCGATTCCTTCAAACAAACGCTCGCGCTGCCGCTCGGAACGCCCATCGCGCTCGACGACCGCGCGCTCGATGAGCTCACGCAGGCCGGCCTGCTGCCGCTGCCGCTCGACGAGCAGACCGGTTTCGAAGCCGCCATCAAATACCGGCTCGATCTGCTCAACGAGATCGACAAGTTCGAGGATTCGAAGCGCAAGATTGTCGTCGCCGCCAACCAGCTTCTGCCCAAGTTCGATCTCATCACCGACGCCTCGCTGTCCGATTTGAACTACAGCAATTTCGACGTCAGCAAATATTCCGGCAACGCCCGACTGAAGATCAATCTGCCATTCGACCGGCTCAGCGAACGCAACGCCTACCGCACCACGCTCATCAATTTCGAGAAGCAGATCCGCTCGCTCGCCACGGCGCTCGACACCGCGCGCGACAACGTCCGGCAAGGCCTCCGCACCCTCGATCAAACGCGGCAGAATTATCAGATTCAGCAGAATGCACTCGAGTTGGCGAAGCGCCGCGTCGAAAGTGCTGACCTCCTTTTGCAAGCCGGCCGCGCGCAGATCCGCGATCAACTCGAGGCGCAGCAGGCGCTCGTCGCCGCGCAGAACGCCGTCACCGCTGCGCTCGTGGATTATCACGCTGCGCGGTTGAAGATGCTCATCGACGTCGGGGCGCTCCGTTCCGGCGGTGAGCGTTTCTGGCTGCGCGACCATCCGATTCCCGGTGGCAAACCGGTCATTGTCCCGCCGCCCGTGAACGGCGCGGACAGGGAAGTAATCACGCCCGATAAACTTTTTGGAAACTGATGACGACTCCTAAACATTCAAGAATCCAGGCCGTCGCCACATTCGCGCGCCGGCATCCGCTCTGGTCCGCCGTCATCGGCGGCGTTGTTGCCGCGCTGCTCTTCGTCGCCGTGCGTCCCGGCAAAGCACGCACGCCGGAGATGGCTTATCACACCGTCACGCAGCGTGATTTTCTCGTCTCCGTTATTGAAGGCGGCGCATTGGCCGCGACACAGGAGTTGATGGTTGTCTGCGAGATGGAAGGCACACCGCGCATCCTCCGCATCGTTCCCGAAGGCACCACGGTGAAAAAAGGCGACCTGCTGGTGGAGCTCGATTCCTCCGGTATCAAGGAGCGGCTCGATACGCAGGAGGTCGTGGTGGAGAACGCCCGTTTCGCGCTGACCAAAGCGAAGGAAGACCTCGATATCCAGGTGTTGCTCAATGACGCGAATGACAAGGACGCGGAGCTGACGGTCGAGTTCGCACTGTCCGACCTTGAGAAATACAAGCTCGGCGACTGGCCGCAAGCGAAGCGCGTGCTCGAGGCCGACATCACCATCACGAAAGAAGAAGTGCAGCGCGCGAAGGACAAGCTCGACTGGACCGGCAAGCTCCACACGAAAGGCTACGCCACGCGCTCCGAACTCGAAGGCGACCAGCTCGCGTTGAAGCGGCAGGAGATCGCGCTCGAGAAAGGCAGCGAGGCGCTGCGGCTCTCGCAGAAATACGATTACCCGAAGAAAGTTCGCTTGCTTGAGTCTGGCCACGAGCAATCGAAGCTCGCGCTCCTCCGCATCAAGCAGCGTTCCAAGTCGCTCCTCTCGGCCGCTCAAGCGGATCTCAAGGCCCGTCAGAACACGCTCGAGCTGCAGTCCGGCAAGCTCGAGGAGACGAAGCTGCAGCTGCAGCTCGCGAAGATTTTCGCGCCGCAGGATGGCCTCGTGGTGTACGCGCCCGTCTCCAGCTCGCTCGGCCAGCCGATCGAGGAAGGCGCGGTCGTCCGGCAAAAGCAGCCGCTCATCAAACTCCCCGACGTCTCGAAGATGATGGTCGAGATCAAGATTCACGAATCGCACGTGCGCCAGGTCAAGCCCGGCCAGCCCGCCTTCGTCACCATCGATTCGATGCCGGACAAACAGTTCAACGGCGTCGTGAAAAAAATCGCGCCGCTGCCGGATTCCAATAGCCGTTACTACAGCCCGAACCTGAAAGTTTACGCGGCCGAGGTTTTGATTGATGAGGCGCTCGCGGACTTCAAGCCCGGCGTCTCCGCGCGCGCCGAGATTGTCGTCACCAATCTCCACAAGGTTCTCACCGTCCCCATCCAGTGCGTCACCTCGCACAAAGGCAAGCAGGTCTGCTACGTCGAGCGCGACGGAAAGCCCGTGTCCCTGGACGTCACCGTCGGTTACCATAACGACAAGTTCATTGAGATCCGCAAAGGGCTCAATGAAGGCGATCGCGTGATGCTCTCGCCGCTCTCCAACGGCGACGGTCTCGACCTCGACAACTCTCTCGTGAAGGACGGCGAAAAAGATCCGCTCTCCAATCATCCTTACGCCAATGGCAAAACGCTCCCGCCCGACACACTCCATCCTCTCCCGCCCGGCGTCTCCACCACCAAAAGCTCCACCGAGAAAGGCCAACCCACGAAGTTCCGGCCCGAGAAAACCGCCAAGCCTCCTGGCAAAAGTGAGAAGACGGGCGTACCGGTCGCGAGCAAGAAGTTGGCCGGCACGGAATGAAGTCGCAGCCCATCATTCAGCTGCAGGGGCTCACGAAGACCTACGACCTCGGCGAGATCCAAGTGCACGCCCTGCGCGGTGTGAACCTCGATATCGAGGCTGGCAGCTACGTCGCCATCATGGGCGCCTCCGGCTCCGGCAAGTCCACCCTCCTGAACATCCTCGGCTGCCTCGATCGTCCCACCTCCGGTCGCTACTGGCTTGGCGGTGACGACGTTTCTACGCTCGAGGATGACGCGCTCTCCATCATCCGCGGCCAGCGTCTCGGTTTCATTTTCCAATCCTACAACCTCATCGACCAGCTCACCGTCGTGGAGAACATCCACGTGCCGCTCTTCTATCAAGGTCGCGACCTCGAGCAATGCTGGGATGAATGCGTGAAGTTCGCTGAGCTCGTCGGCCTCGGCGACCGCCTCGATCACCGGCCCAAGCAGCTCTCCGGCGGACAGCAGCAGCGCGTGGCCATCGCCCGCTCGCTCGTCAATAATCCGCTGATGATTCTCGCCGATGAACCGACCGGAAACCTCGATTCGCAAACCGGCCGCGAAGTCCTCGAAGTGCTCGATCGCCTCAACGCCGCGGGCAAAACCATCGTTCTCGTCACGCACGGCGAGGAAGTCGCCACACGCGCCCACCGTGTCGTCCGAATGAAGGACGGCTTCGTGGATAGCGACGTGTTGAACCGCAAAACCATTTCCACAGCCGCCACCGCTAGGCCCGTCGCAGCCGCCGCACGATGAAGCCGCTCATTCCCATCGCACTCGTCCGCATCGTGCAACTCGGCGTGAAGAGCCTGCTCCTGCACAAGATGCGCTCGGCGCTCACGATGCTCGGCATCATCTTCGGCGTCTGCAGCGTCATCGCGATGCTCGCCATCGGCGAAGGCGCGAGCCACGAAGCACAGGAGGCCATCAAGAAACTCGGCTCCAGCAACGTCATCATCCGCAGCGTCAAACGCACCGCGGACAACAGTTCCTCCGGCCAGGGCAAACGCAGTTTCGTCGCCGAATACGGCCTCACCTATCGGGACGCCGCGCGGTTGCAGGCGACCATCCCCGGCATCCGCCGCGTGCTCCCGCTCCGCATCATGCGCGACGACGTTCGCTTCAGTTCCATCAGCCATCCCTGCCAAGTCATCGGCACTCATCCGCTGTATCCCGAGATCAACGGCGTCGATCTTCTCGCCGGCCGGTTCCTCACCGAGACCGACGAGCGGTATCAAAACAATATTTGTGCGATCACCCTCAGCTTGGCCGAGAGTCTTTTCACCGGACAGAATCCGCTCGAGCAAGAGGTGAAAATCGGCGCGAACTATTTCCGCGTCGTCGGCATCGTCCGCGAGCGCGGCACCGAGCAGAAGCGCCCGCAGTCCGGCGCGACGGAAGGCCAGACCATCGACGCCAACGTGTACATCCCCCTCTCCGCTGCTCGCAATCGCTTCGGTGAAGTCATCTTCCGCCGTTCCGCCGGCAGCTTCGAGGCCGAGAAAGTCGAACTTCACCAACTCACGCTCCAGTTCGAGAATCCGGAGTCCGTCGAGACGGCCGTCCCACTCATTCAACGCCTCCTCGAGCGCTTCCACGAACGGAAAGATTACGAACTGGTCGTGCCGCTCGAACTGTTGCGCCAAGCCGAACGCACCAAACGCATCTTCAACGTCGTGCTCGGTTCCATCGCCGCAATCTCCCTTCTCGTCGGCGGCATCGGCATCATGAACATCATGCTCGCCACCGTCACCGAGCGGACGCGTGAGATTGGTATCCGCCGCGCGCTCGGCGCGAAAAAGAAGGACATCACCACGCAATTCCTCGTCGAGACCATTGTGCTCTCCGTGGGTGGCGGGTTGATCGGCGTGGCCGTCGGTGTCATCACACCGCTCCTCGTCGAGCAAGTCGCCGGCATGAAAACCATCATCACGTGGTGGTCGGTGGTGGTTGCCTTCGGAATCTCCGCGCTGGTCGGTGTCGTTTTCGGACTTTACCCCGCGCGCCGCGCAGCCGACCTCGATCCCATCGAGGCTCTCCGCCACACCTGACGCACGCAGTTTAACCGCGCTCCATCACAGCGGCAGAATGAGGCTGATGGTTGTGCCTTTGCCGAGCTTCGACTTCACTTTCACCTCGCCGCGATGGGCCTCGATGATCTTCGCCACAATCGCCAGACCGAGCCCCGTGCCTTTCGCCTTCGTCGTGCTGAGCAACGAAGTGAAAGCGCGACGCTGTTGCTCGACGGTCATCCCCGCACCGGTGTCGGTGAACTCGATGACCACCTGCGTGGACGCGGTGGCGCCTCGCGGCGTCTTGGTCCGCGTGATGATTGTGAGACGACCGCCCTTCGGCATCGCCTCGGCGGCGTTGAGTGTGAGGTTGAGAAAAACCTGCTCAAGCTGCGTGGCGTCGGCGCTGATGCTCGGCAGCGCGTCGTCGAGGTTCCGCACCAATTCCACGCCTTGATGCGCGAGCTTGTGGCGCGTGAGTAAAGCAAGGTCGTCGATGAGCCGGTTCAAATCGACCGTCGCGAACTGCGGTTCGGCGGTGCGCGCGAAGGCGAGGATGCGCTCCACGATCTTGTTCAGGTGATCCATCTTCTCGCCCATCAACCGCGCGTCCTTCGCCCGCGGATCGCCCGCGGCGAACTGCAAGTCGAGCGAATGATAAAGCAGCTTCATCACCGTGAGCGGATTGCGGATCTCGTGAGCGACCTCGGCGGCGAGCAAGCCGAGTGCGGAAAGTTTCTCGTTCCGGCGCAGCTCGGCCTCGAGGTCCACGATGCGTTCGTAAAGCCGCGCCTTCTCGATGGCGATGGCGGATAACTCCGCGAGCGAGGTGAGAATGGCGACCTCTTCGTTCGAGAAGATGTGCGGCTGACCAGTGTACACGGAGAGCGTGCCGGTGGCGCGGTCATTAAAAATCAGCGGCACGGCGAGCAGCGAGACGAGTCCCTCCTCTCGCGCCAGCGTGGCTTGCTGATAAAGGCCCGACTCCTGCACGTTCTCGACCTGCAGCGGCTTGCGCCGGCGAACGACGGTGCCGAGCAAACTCTCGGCCGCGAGAAGCGGCGGCTTGTTCAGATACGCCTCTCCGGCACCGTGACTGGCGCGTAGCACCAGCCATTCGCGCGTGTCGTCGAGCATTTGAATCGAAGCCATCTTCGCGTGCATCAGCTCACTCGCCTCGCGCGTGATTACCCGCAACGCGTCGCCGAGATTGAGCGTGGAATTGATGGTGCGGCTCACGCTGGCCAGCGATTCAAAAAGTTGAGCGCGATGCCGCAGCCGCTCGTGCCGCCACGTGTTGCGGATCACCTGCACCGCCTGCACCGCGAGCGCCTCGAGCCATTCTTGATCGACGGCGGTGAACGCATCCGGGCGCGTGGAATCCACGTTCAAAACACCGCGCACCGCGCCTTCATCCAACAGCGGCACGGCGAGTTCGGAGTGGACACCTTCGCGCGCAGGCACATAACGCGCGTCTCGCGTGACGTCGCCGACCAGCGCGGGCTTGCCAGTGCGAGCAACCCAGCCAGTGATGCCCTCGCCAACGCGGAGCTTGAGCCGCGTGCCTTCCGTTGGAAGTCCGTGCGCGGCCTCAATCTCGAGAAAGCCGTTCGTGGGATTGACGGTCACTACCGAACCACTCGTGGCGCGGACCAACCGAACCGCTTCCCCGACCAGCAGCGAAAGCGCCGCCTGCGGTTCGAGCGTGGAATGGAGCCGCTGACTCACCTGATAGAGCAGCTCCAGCCGCTCGTGACGCGCTTTCAGTTCTGCCAGTTCGCGGCTCATCGTCAGCGCAGTTTGTTCGTCGCCCAAATGCCGAGCGCGGCAAAAAGCGCGTTCGGCCCCCACGTGCACAGAATCGGCGGCAGCTCCGCAAGCCACGGCGTGGCGCGAATGATCACCTCGGGCAGCACCAGTCCCGTGCCGAACGCCAGCCCGAGTTGCGTGAGGAAATAATGCGCCACCATCAGAAAGACGCTCGCGGCGACGCCGGCGAAAACGTTGCGGCGACTGGTGAGCGCGCCGAACGGCAGCGCGATGAACACGACGACGAGACAAGTCCACGGCTGCGCCAAGCGTCCGTGAAATTGCGTGGCCACGAGCGCTTGGCGATCGGGCGGGAGGCGCGGATGAAACCGACGGTAATCAACGAGGTCGCGCAAATTGAAACGAAGCTGCTTGGCCGCACGCGCGGCGGTCATCGTACCAACTTTAATCTCGGTCTGCATTTGCCGCGGCGACTCGGTGAGCGCGGCGACGACGAGCTCGTTCGTCATGTGGATCTCCGGGATGTCGGGATCGGGCGGACGGCGGATGTGAAGGCGGACGTTGAGAAAAAGCCACGTGCCATTCGTCCACACAGCCCGTTCCGCCGAGATCCAGTTCGTCGTTCCGCCACCAGCGGGATATTCCACGCTCGGGCTCACGAGTTCGCCGCGCTTGATATGAAGCTTCGAGGCACGCCACCAATGGTCGGCCGATTCGTTGCGGAAGTTCACGTTGGCGATCCATTCGCTCTGCGCCGGTCCGGCCACGATGGAGCGCGACGCATGGTGGAGCAGTAACTTCTCTGCCGCCGCATCCGCAACAGGGCCGAGCACTTCGTTGGAAAAAAGCAGTGTGCCGCTCAGCACGGCGCCCGTCGCGAGGTAGCCGGCGCTGATGCGCCAGAGGCCGATGCCCGCGGCGCGCATGGCAACCAATTCGTTGTATCGCGCGTGGTGGGTCAGCGCGTAGAGCAGCGCGAGAAGCAGCGCCATCGGCAGCACTTTTGGCAGCAGATCCGGTGTCTTGAGCAGGAAATACCACGCGATGGCGGTGGCGGACATCCCGCGTTCCTGAAACATCGGCAGCTCGTTGAAGAGCTGGAAGGCGACCCAGAAAATCTGGAAGCCGGCCAAGCAATAGGCCAGCGGCACGAGCAATTCGCGCAGCAGGTAACGGTCGAGCAAACGCATCCGAGCACAGCGTAGCCAAGCCGCGCGGGTCGGGCAAGCCACGCGACGCAGGGTTGTGTCGTGCGAGGCGAGGAGTTACTGTTCGCCTTCTGCGTGGTGCAGGCCGCGCGACAGATTTCCATTGGCGAATTTTATGTTGAACGAAAACAGCATCCTCGAGGCTCTCAAGGCCGTGAAATATCCCGGCTACTCGCGCGACATCGTGTCGTTCGGGTTGGTGAAACACGTCTCCGCCACCAACGGCGCGGTGAGTGTGGCCATCGAGTTGACCACGCCGAACGCCGAGCAGGCTGTCCAAATCAAGGCCGAGTGCGAAGGCGTGTTGCGCGCGTTGCCCGGCGTTTCAACCCTGCATGTGGACGTGAAAGCAGCGGCCGGCACCGCGCCCCGTTCCCCGATGTCGCAGCAGCATAAGATGCCGGGTGTCGCCCGCGTGGTGGCCGTGGCCAGCGGCAAGGGCGGCGTCGGCAAAAGCACCTGTTCGGTGAACCTCGCCTGCGCGCTCGCGCGACTCGGCGTCCGCGTCGGCCTGCTCGACTGCGACATCTACGGCCCGAGCATCCCGCTGATGATGGGCATCACCGGGCGGCCGAGCGTGGCTGAAACGCCGCAGGGAGAACGGCTGCTGCCGCTCGAGAATCACGGCGTGAAACTGATGTCGATGGGCTTCCTGCTCGACGGCGATCAGCCGGTCATCTGGCGCGGGCCGATGATCATGAAGACGATTCAGCAGTTCATCAACCAGGTCGAATGGGGTGAGTTGGACATGTTGCTGGTGGATTTGCCGCCGGGTACCGGCGACGCGCAGCTCTCGCTCTGCCAGACCGTGCCGCTCGATGGCGGTGTGATCGTGACCACGCCGCAGGAAGCTTCGCTCGGCGTCGTGCGCAAAGGCATCGCGATGTTTCGCAAGGTGAACGTGCCGATTCTCGGCATCGTGGAGAACATGAGCTACTTCACCGCGCCGGGCGGCGAACGCATCGAGATCTTCGGCCACGGGGGCGGCATCGTGGAAGCGGCGCGGCAGAACGTTCCTTTCCTCGGCGAGATTCCGCTCTTCACAGAAATCCGCGAAGGCGGCGACGAAGGATTGCCCGTCACGGTTTCGAAACCGGACGGCGAGCCGGCGCAGTGCTTCGTAAAAATTGCCGCAGCCTTGCGTGAAAGATTCGCCTGAGTTTGACCGGCGATTCACCGATCAACACCGCAGCGCCCATACCTTGTGGCTCTTCGAAAGACGAACCCAACTAGTGGGATTCGTTCCGCACCTAAAACAGGATTGTCATTGGCTTGGCCTATGCTACGATTTGACCCTGACGGAAGTTGCGACGGATATGGCCAGTACAACGAGAGAAACCTCGGGCAGCGATCTGCTGAAGAACTCGACTCTGTATCGCGAGTTTCAAGCTGAGCGTGAGGAGATTCTGAAGCACAAGTGGATTGAGTCTGAAAAGGCCGGCCACGATATCGGCTTCGAATACGCATTGACCGACTGGATCGTGAGGCACCGCTCTAAGTGGCGTAAGAAACGCACGATCCAGCAGGCCTGAACATCCCGCACCCGTCCTTTAAAGCGATCCTGAGAGGTCGCCAAGGAACGATGAATCCGCCGCGCAACCAAGTTTGCCGAACCCACCCTCACGGGCAGGTTCGGATTTTTTATGCCTCCTAAACCCGTCTCGCTCCTCAACGCCACCGCCCTGCAGCGCGCTCTGGTGCGCATCGCCCACGAGATCGCCGAGCGCAACGAGGCCGGCGCGGACGTCGTGCTGGTCGGCATCCAGCAAGGCGGCGTGCACCTCGCGCGGCGCCTCGCGCAAACCCTCGCGGGCATCTGGAACCAGACTGTCCTCGTCGGCACGCTTGACGTGGCGATGCACCGCGACGATCTCGCCGGCCGCATCCCGCCCGCCGTGCATCCCACAGAAATTCCCTTCGACCTCAACGGCAAAACCGTCGTGCTCGTAGACGACGTGCTCTTCACCGGCCGCACCGTGCGCGCCGCGCTCGACGCCCTGCTCGATCTCGGCCGCCCCAAACGCATCCAGCTCGCCGTACTCATCGACCGCGGCCACCGCGAGCTGCCCATCAAAGCCGATTTCGTTGGTAAGAATACGCCCACCTCGTCGCAGGAACGCATCGATGTGCAACTCAGCGAAGAAGGCGGCGAGGACGCCGTAACCATCATGAAACTATGAGCTGGACCCGCAAACACCTGCTCGACATCGAGTCGCTCTCCGCCACGGAGCTCACCACGTTGCTCGACACCGCCAAAGCCTTCAAAGCCGTCGGCGAACGCGCCATCAAGAAAGTCCCCGCACTGCGCGGCAAGACCGTCGTGAACCTCTTCATCGAGCCGAGCACGCGCACGCGCATCAGCTTCGAGCTCGCCGCGATGCGCCTTTCGGCGGACGTCATCAACTTCTCCGCCGAGGCCTCCTCTTTCAAGAAAGGCGAGACGCTGAAGGACACTGCGCGCAACCTCGAGGCTCTCAACGCCGACGTCATCATCATCCGCCACGCGGCCAGCGGTGCGCCGCATTTTCTCTCCCGCGTGGTGAGCTCCAACATCATCAACGCCGGCGACGGCGCGCACGAACATCCCACGCAAGCGCTGCTCGACACGTTCACCGTCCGCGAACGCAAAGGAAAAATCGCCGGCCTGAACGTGACCATTCTCGGTGACATTCTTTACAGCCGCGTCGCACGCTCGAACATCTGGGCTCTGACAAAACTCGGCGCGAAGGTGACGCTCTGCGGACCGTCCACGCTCGTCCCGCGCGTCTTCGAGCAGATGGGCTGCCGCGTGACGCACAATGTGGACGAAGCCATCGCCGATGCCGACGTCATCAACCTTCTGCGCATCCAACACGAGCGGCAGCGCAAGGCGATGTTTCCCAGCCTCGCCGAATACACCAACCTCTTCGGCCTCACCAAAGCACGTTTCGCTCGAACCAAACCCGACGCGCTAATCATGCATCCCGGCCCGATCAACCGCGGCGTGGAAATCGATAGCGACGTGGCCGATTGCGATCGCTCAGTGATTCTCGAGCAGGTGACGAACGGTCTCGCTGTGCGGATGGCGACGCTCTTCCTCGTCTGCGGTGGCCGTGGACCCCAAGAAATCGCCGGCTAATTTGTCTGGTCGCGCGACGGCGAACGCAGCGTTGAATCGCTTCAGAGCCGCTTGGCCAATTCGGCCGAGCTCGCGGCGAAGACTTCTTTGTGAAGCGAGCCGTTGTGCGAATCCATCGTCACCACAGCGGGGAAATTCTCCACGGCCAGTTCCCAAATCGCCTCGGGGCTGCCGAACTCTTCGAGAAAATAAACCGCACGCACCTGTTTCACGCACTCGGCAAGCACCTGAGCCGCGCCGCCGATGGCGTGCAGATAAACACAGCCGGCGTCTTTGCACGCCGCGAGCGTCTTGTCGCCGAGACCGCCTTTGCCGATCACGCCGCGCACGCCGAACTTGCGGATGATGTCCCCCTGATACGGCTCCTCGCGGATGCTCGTGGTGGGGCCGGCGGCGGTGCAGCGCCACGAGCCATCGGGCTGTTTCATCATCACCGGCCCGCAATGGTAGATGATGCCGTCGCGCAGATTCACCTCCGGCGGCAGCACACCGCCGTCGTGCAAGTATTTGTGAACCGCGTCGCGCCCGGTGAAAATGATGCCACTGATGGAAACCGCATCGCCAACCTTGAGCGCGCGGATCTTCTCTTCAGTGATGGGTGTGGTGAGCGAAATCATAAGTTGGAAAAACCGTTGCCGTTTTGACGTCGGCGTCCAGAACTAGGCCAATAGAAATCAGGGTCCAGCCGATTGAACCCGCACACCCCGCCGGCTTTCAACAGAGCGTTCACGATTCCTCAACCTCGCGGATACCGCGGGCGGGCGCGGCTGGTTCGGACGTCTCGAGATGAACGGGCCATCGCAAGTTCTCGTTCAGCGTTTCCGCGGTCACTTCATTTTCCCAGCGGCTGATGACGACGGTGGCGACGCCGTTGCCGATCAGGTTCGTGACGGCGCGGCATTCGCTCATGAACCGGTCAATGCCGACCAGCAACGCGAGCGATTCAATCGGAATGCTGGGCACGACGGCGAGCGTCGCAGCCAGCGTGACGAACCCCGCGCCGGTCACACCACTGGCGCCTTTGGAAGTAATCATCGCGATCAGCATCAGGCTGATTTGCTGACCGAGGTCGAGCGGTGTGTTGGTCGCTTGCGCGAGAAAGACCGCGGCCATCGCCATGTAAATGTTCGTGCCGTCGAGGTTGAAGCTGTAGCCGGTCGGAATCACGAGGCCGACTGTGGACTTCGAGCAGCCGAGCCGCTGCATCTTCTCGATCATGCCGGGCAGCGCGGTCTCGGAGGAGCTCGTGCCGAGCACCAGCAGCAGCTCGTCCTTGATGTAAACGAGGAATCGGAAAATCGAGAAGCCGCTCCACCACGCGATCCCTCCGAGCACGACGACGACGAACAATCCCGCCGTGAGATAAAAGCCGCCCATCAGTTTCAGAAGCGGCGTCAGCGCGGCGAGGCCGTAGCTGCCGACCGTGAATCCCATCGCGCCGAACGCGCCGATTGGCGCCACCTTCACCACGATGTGCATCACACCGAAGAAGACCTGCGAAGCGTACTCGATTCCCTGCAGCAACGGCTTGCCCCGCTCGCCCATGAAAGCGATCGCAAACGCGACGAGAATGGCGACGAGCAGAACCTGCAGGAGATCGCCCGAGACGAACGCGTCCATGAACGTCTTCGGGATGATGTTGAGGAGGAAATCCGCCGTGCTTATGGCGTGCGCCTTCTGCGCAGTGGCCGCACCAAGAGATGGATCGAGCGTCTTCGGGTCGATGTTAAAACCCACGCCCGGCTTGAGGACGTTCACGACAACGAGCCCGATGGCGAGCGCGAGCGTGGAAACGACCTCGAAGTAGAAGAGCGCTTTCGCGCCGGTGCGGCCGAGCTTGCGCAGATCGCCCATCGAAGCGATGCCGTGGACTACGGTGCAAAAGATGATCGGCGCGATCATCATCTTCACCAGCTTGATGAAGCCGTCACCGAGCGGCTTCAGCGATTTTCCGAACGCCGGGAAAAAGTGGCCGACGAGAATCCCGAGCGCAACCGCGATGAGTACTTGGATGTAGAGGACGCGATACCAAGGTTTGCGCACGGCGGTGGTTTGCATGAGAGCCGCGCGTATGCGCCTAGTAGAGCCAGCCCGTGATTTCGCCGACGACGCTCAGCGTCACGCCCTGCCGCCGGTAAGCCCAGCACATGTAGCTGATGCTCACGAAAAATGACGCCGGCAATCGATTAGCCGAGCAGGCTTTCACACCGAGCAGCGTCGTCTTGCCTCCGAAACCCATCGGGCCGATGCCAAGCTCGTTCGCGATTTTCAAAATGTCCTGCTCCAGCGCGTCCAGCTCCGGGTTCGAGTTGCGGTCGTCGAGCTTGCGAAAGAACTGCTGCTTGCTGAACTCGTAGCCCGTGGCGCGATCGCCGCCGATGCAGACGCCGAGAATACCCGGCCCACACCCTTTTCCCTGCGCTTGCAGCACGGCGTCGAGAATCACTTTGCGGCAGCCATCGAGATCGCGGTTGGCCTGGAGCTTCTCGTTCGGCAACGAGTATTGCGCGCCGACATTCTCGCAGCCGCCGCCTTTCAGCGCGAGGCGCACAGCGATTTCCGCCGAGCGGTGCTGATGAAAATGGACCGTGGGCGCACCGGGGCCGACGTTCGTGCCGTCGTTCTTGCCGGTGAGCGAATCAACGGAGTTCTGGCGCAGATAACCTTTCTTCGTCGCCTCCGTCACCGCCGCGCGCGTCGTCTCCTCGAAATGAATCTGGTCGAAGCCGACCGGGCAATCCACGTAGAAAAGAATGCTGCCGGTGTCCTGACAGATGGGCTGCGACTTGCGCTTCGCCAGCTCGATGTTCTGGTCGATGATCTTCAGCGCACTCTCGGCGATGGTGCCTTTCTTCTCGTTCTCGAGCGACCGGACGAGCGCCTGATTCACGTCGTCCGGAAGCTCCACCGACGTGCGGCGGATCAGCTCGATGAGGGAATCTTTGAGCGCGTTCATCTCCAAGTCACCGTAAACGGCCTCGGCCAAACGTGTCAACGAACGGCTCGCCGCGCGATTTCACTTTTCCCACCGCGCCTCGCCTCTTATCCTCACACCCATGACTGATCGCGCTCCGCTCAAGGTCGCCAAGTGGCCGTTCCTGCTCGGCGACGCCCTGTTCCTCGGGCTCGCCTATTGGATCATGCTCAAAGTGGATCCGTTCGTGACCATCTGGCAAACGGTCGCGCTTTTCCTCTGCGTCGCCGCCGGCGCGTGGCTCGCTGTCACGCCGTTCATTTGGGAATACAAAACCGCTGTCCGACTTGGCGAATCCGATTCGCTCGCCGACGCCGTGCAGCAAATCAAAAACCTCGAGACCATTGCCGCGCAAATCCAGACCGCCACCGGCCAGTGGCAAGGCGCGCTCGATTCCGGAAATAAAGTTCTCGAAACTGCCCAGCAAATGAACACGCGGATGGACGCTGAAGCCGCGGCCTTCGCTAATTTCTTCAAGCAAGCCGACGAGAAGGAAAAGAATCACCTGCGTCTCGAAGCCGAGAAACTCCGTCGCAGCGAGGCCGATTGGCTGCAAGTCGTCGTCCGCCTGCTCGATCACGTGTATGCGCTGCAACAGGCCGGCGCGCGCTCCGGCAAGCCCGAGCTCGCGGAAAATCTCGCGCGCTTTCAGACCGCCTGTCGCGACGTCGTCCGCCGTGTCGGCCTCGTGCCCGTCGAAATCGCAGCCGGTGCGGCGTTCGACGAGAATCTCCATCAACTCCCTGACGACGCGACCAAACCTCCGAACGACGCGTGCGTCGCCGCGACCATCGCCACTGGCTACACCTACCAAAGCCAAGTCATCCGTTCGCCGATTGTTGCGCTGCAAAGTTCCGCCACAGAAGCCCTATCGAAGGAACCGTCTGCTAAAAATGAATCCGCGCAGACGACGTTGATTTGACCGCAATCAAACCATCACCGTTTTCCCGACGTCGAAAAAGTGCAGCCAGCGTCGCGTGACGGGGCGGTTGTAGATTTTCTCCAACGCCAACGCGTAGAGCTTCAACTGCGGGGTGTAGTAGCCGAGCTTTTCCTCCAGCTCGTCCGCCGTCACGCGGTCGGTCTTGAAATCGAGCAACCAGATTTCCTTCGGCCGCAGCACCGCGAGATCCGCGACACCCTGCACCACCACGAATTCATCCGCATCCGCAGCGTTGTTCATCAGACCAAGCTCCTTCAGTTCGGACGGCGAGAAGCGCACCGTGAACGGCAACTCGCGCCGCACCGTTCCATCCTCCGCGCGAATCTGTCGCCCCACCTCTGAATTCCAGAACTCCGCCAGCGACTTTAAGTCCAGCGCCGCGCATTCGGCGTCCATGAGCACGTCCGCCGTGCACAGTCGCTCCGCTTCCTGACGCAACTCCGCCTCGCTGCCCGCGCAAGCGAGCGACATCAACTGAAGGAACGTGTGATGCGCCGTCCCGATTTCCGCCGCGGACAATTTGCTTTGAGTCGCATCGCCCCCTCTTTTCGGAGAACGGAAATTCGTGCCGCGGAACTTTTGAATCGCTTCCGCATCTTCTTCCTCCGCCTTCCTCCGACGCAACGCCGTGACACTCGCCTTGGCTGGTGTCCTCATTGCCGTGTCATGCGGATATCGCCACGCGAACCGTTTCTGAAAAGCCTCTAAAACACCCTCGTCCAACTCCGAGCCGCCGTTGACGACTGGCTTTTTTGTTGTAACGGACGGCGGCACCAGCCGTGTGTCGTTCGGCGCGTAGATTGTCCAGCTCGCCAACTCGTTCCGCCCGGTGCGCGATACGGGGTCTGCCTGCGCGTGAACCAATTCCGGCATCCAGAGCTTGAGCCAACCGAGGCAATTCCTCTGGCGAAGCAGCGTCACATCGTTGAGCGGCGTGAGCTCAAGATTTCCCTCTTTATCAAACGAGGGGCGACTCGCGTCGGTGCCGACGAGCAGCAGCGTATCGCGCGCGCGGGTGAGGGCCACGTAGAGCAGGCGCAGTTCCTCGCTACGCAACTCGCCACGTTCACGCCGTCGGGCGAGCCAAAGCGGCAGGCATTCGTAGCGTTGCTCAGCATGGGGCGGCAGCACCTTCATGCAAAGGTGGAACTCGTCCGAGAGCAGGATATCGCTCCGCAGATCTTGCTCGTTGAACTGACGCCCAAGATCCGCCAACACGACCACGGGAAATTCGAGGCCTTTGCTCTGGTGGATCGTCATCAGGCGAACGGCGTTATCCGTCTCGGCCGGAAGCGCTGGCGGACGATCTTCCTCCAGTTTCGTCTGTTCATCAACGAAGCGGAGGAAGCGATACAACCCCTGCCGCTGATACGGGTCGAACTGCCGTGCGAGATCGAGCAGTCCGCGAACGTTGGCGGCGCGTTCAGCTCCGCGCTCGCCCGCGAGTAACATCGCCTCGTAGCCGGTCTCGTCCAGCGCCGTCTCCAGACACGCGGAGAGCGAGCCTTGTCGCATGGCCGCCCGCCAGCGCGTGTGGCGAGAGAGAAGCTCATCCACTTTCGGCCACGCGCTGGAGTCATGTTTCGCCGTGCGATGGAATGTTTTCAACGCCTCCCAGAAAGACGCTTTCGGCAGAGCCGTGCGAATCTCTAGCAATTCATCCAACGAGAATCCGGCCAGCGGCGAACGGAGCACGGCGAGCAGGGGCACATCCTGCAGCGGGTTGTCGAGCAGGCGCAACAAGTGGAGTAAGTCCATCACCTCGAGCGCCTCGTAAAAACCACCGCGCCGCGCCACCAACGGCACGCCGAGCTCATGGAACACTTTTGCGTAGGTCTCAGCCGTCGGACCGACCGACCGCAGCAACACGACCATATCGCCCCACTCCACAGCCTTCAGCTCCTTGCCATTCCACACCGCGCGCTTCTCGTCACGGAGTTTGCGCAGGCGCAGCGCAACGAGTCGCGCTTCCTTTTCCATGCGCGCGAGGTCGAGAACTTCAGCCTGCGGCTGCCCCTTGTCATCATTGTCGTCGTCGGGAGCGGCTTCGATTTCCGTCTTCTGGATAATATGGAATTCCACGCGCGGCTCAGCGTCTGGATTGGCTTTCAACCCCAGCTCGGGATGTGTTGCCCCGCGCCCAAATTGCAGGTGAGCGGTCTCGGAATAATTCATCTTGCCGAGCACCGGGCGCATCAGCGCACCGAAGAGCCGGTTGACGAATTCGAGCACCGCCTCGCGACTGCGGAAGTTGTCGCTGAGTGGCAAACAGCGGCCTGCGTCGCCGATCCATTCGCGTTCGTAGTGCTGGAAAATGCGCGGGTCGGCCAACCGAAATCGGTAGATGCTCTGCTTGATGTCACCGACGAGGAAGCGATTCGCCGCCGCACCTTCGCGACTGAGGGCGGTGAGAATAGCATCCTGTGCGGCGTTGATGTCTTGGTACTCGTCCACGAAAACGTGTTCAAACTGCGCCTGCCAACGCGCGGCAATCTCCGGACGACGCAGCAGTTGAAGCGAAAACTGTTCGAGGTCGGCGAAGTCCAGTCCGCCCAACTCGCGTTTGGCGTGGCTAAATTCGGACGTGAACTCGGTCGTCAGCCGGAGCAGCGTGGCCAACGGACGGCGCACGTGCTGCCAGTCCTCCGCCATCGGATCGCTCCCGTTGCTCGGTAGTGCGAATGTCTGAAAACCATCCGCTTCCTTAAAGAACACTTCGAACGGCTTACGCAGCCGCGTTACTTGTCTGGCGGGCCACACGCCTCCATCTGTTTCGTTCGCCCCGTGGATACTGGCCAAAACGGTCCGCATTCCCGCCAAGTCCGGTGGGTTCGAAACAGCCGCTAGTGCGTTAGCGAACGCGGCGTAACACGGCTGCGCAATTTGAGCCTCGCGCAGTCGCGGCAGCCAGAACGCACGCCATTCGCTGAACGCCTCCACTAACCAGCGCCGCCACAACACCGGGTCGTTTTCTTCCAGCCCACGGTGTTGTTGCTCCATCCATCCATCGGAATTCTCCAAGGTCTGCGTGTAACGGTGGAGGCGGAGAATGAGCGCGCGCACGCGATCGTCCGAGCCTTGGCATTCGCGCCGGATGAATTCGCGCACGCACTCGCTCGCCTCATTCCCGCCAGCATAGTGCCCATCGAGAATCGTCTCCAACGCCGACGCCTCGAGCAGACGCGTCTGTGAGCCATCCAACACCACGGCCTGCGGATCCACTTGATCGAGATCGTGGAAATGTTCCCTTACGAGACGCAGACAAAAACTGTGAAGCGTTCCAATGGGCGCCGTATCAAGCAACGCCAGTTGTTCCTCCGCACGCGCGGAAAATCCTTCCACGGTCAGCCGATTCTGCAGTTCTTCGCGGAGGCGCTGGCGCATCTCGGCCGCGGCCGCCTCGGTGAACGTCACCATCAGAATCCGGTCGAGATCACAATTTTCATCGAAGACAATCCGGAGGGCTCGCGCCACAAGTGTGCTCGTCTTGCCCGTGCCGGCACCGGCGGACACGAGCACGTTGCCACGCGCTTGAATGGCTGCGTTCTGGCTGTCGGTAGGCATGCTCATTCGGCTGCCTGTTGTTGGCCGCTCTGCGTCTGAGTGAACGCGGGCGTCAGGGAACGGTATTTGTCTACCCACGGATCGAACCGGCAGACGCCTCGGAAATCGCACCGCTGGCACGCGGTCTCGAGTGCCGAGCCGCTACCAATCTTGTAGGGGTTAACTGACGCCTCGCCGGAAAAAATCCCGCGGCCGATGGAGATCAGTTGCTCACGAATCTGGTCGAGCTGTCCTTGGAATTGCGGCGACGGCACGCCTTCGTTTCCATTTTTGCTGGCGGTACCGTCCTTCTTGAACGAGTACGCAAACTGGTCGCCTTTGCTCGCGGCTCGATTATCCAGTTTGCGAATCTGCGCGTTATCGAACATCCCCACGTGACGATAACCCTTGAGTCGTGCCGCAGCCTGTTCCGCTGCGTCGTAGGCATCCACACGAGAATCGGCCGAGCTGCCAAATGTACCGCGCAGGTTCACGTAAAATATCCCGACGGGCACAATCTTCGTCGCTTGAAAATTCACCGACGCCTCGGGCAATTCAACGAGCGCAGCGAGATAGGCCGGCAACTGGAGCTGCAGCCCGTTGTGCATCTTGTCGGCATTCAACTTGTGCTCACTCGATTTGTAATCGATCACAACGGCGAAGGCCGTGCCATCGGACGCATCACGACAAATGTCCACACGGTCGATTCGCCCACGCAACGCGAGCCGATGGACAGGGTCCAATTCCAGTGTCCACGCCGGCAACGAGCTCTCCGGAAGACCGAAGCCGACTTCCACCGCCGACGGATCGAACTCGTATTGCGCCATCCAGTTGATGAGCGTCTCCATCAGCCGTGTCGTCGCGGTGATGAGCACCTGTCCCGTGAAACGCCCCGACGCCGTAACCGTGAAACGCCCGCCAGCATACTTTGGCAATAGGCTCTCGCCAGACGCACGGATGCGCGAGGCGGCTTCTGCCGGCGTGATGTCTCGCCAGCGTTTCTTCTCTTCCACCAATCCGCTGTGAAAACGGTTGAGCAGCTCGTGCTGGAAGCTGCCGCGTTGGCGCGCGTCCACCTCGAACTCCTTCCGCTCCTCGGCGCGAAGCGTGTTCGCGACGAAAAACTTGAACGGACAGGCGGCGAAATCTTCCAGCCGACTGACGGAGCTTTTCAGTTCGCTTCCGTGGATAGCGTCGATTCTCGACGGCTCAACACGCTGTTGCCGCGTGGCGTCGGCGAAGGCCGCCTGTCGGGCGACCATCTTTTCAAACTCCGGCCGCGTGGTGAGAGCCGCCAGTGTCAGCTCTTTGGTTTCGCTCGATTCCATTGCATTCCGCAACACTTCTGGCAACAGCTCGCTCGGATGCTCGGCATCACGCCAAGTCGTTTCACCGAGGAACTTCTCTGGCGTGAGGCTTGGAAAAATCCGCTGAAGATGCGCGAGGAACGGCGAAGGGTTGCGCTTGCGGCCATCCGCATCGGCCTCGGCGTAGCTGAGCACGAGCCGCTCGCGAGCACGCGTGCAGGCGATGTAGCCGTAGTACCGCTCATGACCGAGACGATGCCGCGCACTCGGTCCGAGGAAGACGCCTTCATCATCGAGCGTCTGTCGATCCATCTCGCTGAACAAGGGCGGCGCGGACGGCGGCGCAGGAAAGATCGCCTCGTTCATCCCAAGCACAATCGCGAGCTTCAGATCCGGATTGCGCGAGCGATCCACCGTGCCGATGAGCACTTGGTCGAGCGCGGGCGGCACGACGCCGACGCTGAGTCCCGCAAGCCCGGCCTCGAGAATCGGCAGCCATTCGCGCAACGGCAGCGCTTCGTCGGGGAAGGCTCGCTCCACGTTGGCCAGCCAATCCTGCATCTGTTGCCAGACCGTGGCGTGAACCTGATTCGAGCCATCACGGCTCCATTTCTCCAATTGATCCGCCACACGCAAACGACTCCAAAGCCCACGAATAGCCGCGGCCAGCTTGGGTCCAGTGGATGGGGCGATGACAGCGTCGGAGAAGTCCGTGAAAGGCATGACCAGCCTTTTGCGCAACAACTCGAATCGGCGCGTGGTTTCATCAGCGCGTTTTTGCGCACGTTCGTTCTCCTCGGCAGGCTTCAGCGCCAGAGGCGAACACCACGCGCGGCCCTCGATGCCGTACTCAAGCGCCACGTTCTCCAGACGGTCAATCTGCTCCTCGAACGCAGACACGAGACCGGTCTTGAGCGCGCCGAACCAGTCATCGTGCCGCCAACCGTGGGCCGCCACGCGCACGGCAAAACGCGTCAACTCGGCCAGCGGGTGGTGAGCCACCGGCTCGCGCCGATCGAGAAAGAACGGGATGCCGAACCGCGTGAATGTGCGTCGGAGCGCGTCGTGATGTGCATCGAGCGAGCGGAGCAGCACGGCACAGTCACGAAAACGCCTTGCCGGATCAGCGCGGACGAACCGCAGCACCTCGCGAGCGGCCAGCGTCGCTTCAGCCTCGGGGTTCAGGCAGGTGACTGTGCGAAGGATTGCTGTCTGGTGACCGATGGTTAATGGCGTCTCGTTCGTCCACGACTTCTCGAGATGGGCCAGAGTTTCGTTGGCAGCGAAACGGTTCATGTGCGGATCGCGAGGCAGTGTGCGAACCTCGATCTTCGCGTTCGGTAGACCCTCCATCGCGTGACGGCAACGGCGGTACGTCTGCGCCACAACCGACCACGTGGAGAGCCACGCCGGATCTTGTTTCAAATCTTGCTCCAGACAAAAAGCGAGCGTCGCCCCTTCACAACGCGGCAACAGCGCGGCGAGCAATTCTAGTTCCTGCGGCGCCATCTCCGCAAAACCGTCGAGCCAGAGACCACCCAGTTCCGGCGGAGCGATTCCGAGATGCGTTTGATTCAGCGCGGCGGCCGCAATATCGAGAAGCTGATCGGTGTCGCGCAACGCGTCGGTTTTAAGCCACGCTTCGTAGTCATCCAGCAGCAGCGCGAGATCGTGTAGCTTGGCTTGAAGCTGCGTCGCGCGGCCGGACTTCGCAGCCAGTTCGCGGAGGCTTGCGGGGTTGAGGCGCGCTCGACGCAATTCCCGCAAAAGCTGGCCGAGTTGTTGGGCGAAGCCGGGCAGTCGCGCGGAGGCGTGGAAGATTTTTAGATTCTTGGACCGGCGCATCAACAGCGCCCGCAGAATCATTACACGGCCTTCGTCATCCAACAATTTCGGCTCCGGCTGATGGAGCGCGGCGAGGACAAACGCGGCGAGACGCTCAAAGGAAAGAATCTGCAGCCGCGTGTAGCCTTCGAGTTCGCCATCCTCGAGCAGCTGGCGTTCGAGTTGATACGTGGCTTGCTTGGGCGCGAGCAGGATCAGCGGCGGACCTTCAGGAGAGCGTTTCAGCTCGGCACGAATTTCCGCGAGACAGGTGAAGGTCTTGCCGCTGCCGGCCGGACCGAGAAGGAACCGGATGGGCGTCGCGTGGCTCATCGCTTACTCGGAATCCTCAGTCGCGCCAGTGGCGCCTGCGCTGGTGCAGATGCCGCGTTTGCTGACGGCAATGAAGTCGAGCATCTGCCGTGCAGGGCCGTCCGGAAACTCGCGGTTAGCAGCGTGGACCGCCTGCGGCAGATTCAATCCGCTCCGGAAGAGCGCGTGGTACAGCTTTTTCAATTGCAGCCGCTGCTCAACGGTCACGCCCGCGCGTCGCAGTCCGACGACGTTCAGGCCGCAGATTTGATTGAACCCAAAACGAGCGATGCAATACGGCGGCAAATCTTTGCTGATGAGCGCGCCGCCCTGCATCAGCGCCAGCGTGCCGATGCGGCAGAATTGGTGGACGGCCGCGTTGCCGGAGAGAAAGACGCGATCGCCCACTTCGACATGACCAGCTAGGAGCACGCCGTTTGCAAAAGCATTGTGGTCGCCGATAACCGAGTTGTGGCCCACATGACTGTGCGCCATGAGCAGGTTGTGCGAGCCAATCACTGTGTCCTCCGCCAACTTGTTCGAACGATGCACGGTAACGTGTTCGCGGAAGACATTGCTCGCGCCGATGCGCAGGCGCGTGGGCGCGCCGTCGTATTTCAAATCTTGCGGCGCATCGCCAATGACGCAGCCGGTGTGGAAGCGATTGTTCGCACCGGCGGTCGTCTGTCCGGTGATGTGAACGTGCGGGCCGACCACGCAGCCGGCACCGAGCGCGACGCCTTCATCAATCACCGCATACGGGCCTACGGTGACGGTGGAATCGAGCTGGGCTTTCGCATGAATGACGGCGGTCGGATGAATCATTTGCTGCGTCACGAAGTAACACGGCCGAGCACGGATGGAAATGAGGATTTGAAACGCGCTGGTTTTGTTCAGCCGTAGAAGTGTCCCAGCTCGCGCAACGAAACGTAATCGCGCGCACGGTCGGCCGTGCGTCGTCCGAGGATGACGTGGTCGAGGACCTCGATTTTCAAGATCTGTCCGGCCCGGATGAGATCGCGCGTCGCCTTGATATCCGCTTCGCTCGGCGCGGGATCGCCGCTCGGATGGTTGTGAACGAGCACGACAGCGGAAGCGTTCGCGGTGATGGCCGCGCGGAAGACCTCGCGCGGATGGACGAGTAACGTATCGAGTGTGCCCTGGGAAACGCGTTCCACGCGAATGAGCCGGTGGCGGACGTTAAGCAGCAAAACCTGGAACGTCTCGACTTCGTAGACGCGGTTTTCCTCGCGCAGCAAATCAGCCACGCTAGACGGATTGTCGAGCGCGGGTGATTCGTGGCGCAGCTCAGTAGCCATCCGACGGGCGAGCGTGAACGCGGCCTTGAGCGTCACCGCCTTGTCGCGCCCGATGCCGCGCACTCGGCAAAGCTCCTCGATCGAGGTGCGCGCCAAACTATCGAGCGTTCCAAAACGCGTGATCAGTTCACGCCCGACATCCACCGCCGAGGCGCCGCGCAGACCGGTGCGAAGCAGGATGGCGATCAGCTCGGCGGTGTTAAGCGCATCAGCGCCGTGCGCGGCGAGACGTTCACGCGGCCGCTCGCTATCAGGCAGATCTTTGATGCGGATGCCGGTGCTCATTGTAAACGCGCCAATGAAGCACGGGTTCAGCGGTTGCGCAAATGGGAGAAGGTCAATCGACCGTTACGGCTGTTCGCTCACGATGAACGGTGCGAACTCGGCGTGGAAATGCGGCGGGAGGCGGGCTTTGAACCGCGCCTTCTCGCCTTCGTAATCGCGCTCGATGACTTGCCCGACGGCGTGCAAACGCGCAATCGCAGCGGCGGCGCTGTGCGGAATGGAGAGATCGAGAAATTCGCGGATGGGCCGCAGCGCGGCGCCGAGCTCGGCCATGAGCGCGGGAAATCCCGCGCCGGTGCGCGCGGAGACGGCCACGGCGCGCGGATATTGAACGAGCCATTGCCGGACAAAATCTTCGCTCTCGAAACGGTCCACCTTGTTGAAGACCATCAGTGTCGGTTTGTCGGCCGCACCGATTTCCACCAGCACCGCGTTCACGGCTTGAATCTGTTCGGTGGCCTGCGGATGGCTGACGTCCACGACGTGCAGAAGCAAATCGGCCTCGACCACTTCCTCGAGCGTGGCCTTGAAAGCCTCGACCAAATCGTGCGGCAACTTGCGGATGAAACCGACGGTGTCGCTGAGCAGCACGTTTTGATTCGTCGGCAGGCGCAGACGGCGCGTCGTGGGATCGAGCGTGGCGAAAAGTTTATCCTCGGCCAGCACGGAAGCGCCGGTGATCGTGTTGAGCAGGGTCGATTTTCCGGCGTTGGTGTAACCGACGATGGAAGCGAGCGGCCACTGGTGGCGCTGGCGGCCTTGCCGCTGCGTCTCGCGCTGGCGACGTACGGTCTCGAGCTCCTCGCGAATCTTGTCGATGCGAACCTGTACCTTGCGCCGGTCGGTCTCGAGCTGCGTCTCGCCTTCACCGCCGATGGAGCCGGTGGCGCCGCGCTGGCGGGAAAGGTGCGTCCAGAAACGCGTGAGCCGCGGCAGCAGATACTCGAGCTGCGCGAGCTCGACCTGCATCTTGCCTTCGCGCGTGCGGGCGCGCTGCGCAAAGATTTCGAGAATCAACGCGGTGCGATCTATCACGCGGCAACCGAAAATCTTGTCGAGGTTGCGCGCCTGCGCCGGGGTCAACTCGTCGTCGAAGATGACGGTGTCCACATTATTGGCGCGGCAGAGTTGGGCGAACTCCTCGGCCTTGCCCGCTCCGATGAAAGTCGCGGGCGTGGGCGACACGAGCCGCTGCAGGCCATCGCCCACCACCACGGCACCAACGGTCGTCGCGAGCTCGCCGAGCTCATCGAGCGACTCGCGGCTCGCCAAGCTATTGCCGCTCTTCAGCTCCAGACCGACGAGGAACGCTCGCTCGGTCTTCTTATCGTTAGCGTAGTAGGCTCTCAATCTTCCATCAAAACGTTATCACGGCCGCACGGTGGCGAACGACTCTTTTGAAGCGGCCAGTGCGCGTGCGGCGATCTGCTCCGCTGTTTCGCTAACGGAGATTTCCAACCAACGCGTGTTCATCTGTTGACGAAACCATGTGCGCTGACGGCGGGCGAATTGCCAAGTCTTGGTTTTCACCAACGCGATGGTTTCAGCCAACGACGGCTCGCCGCGCAAGTGCTCGGTGACTTGACGGTAACCGAGCGCCTGCATCGCCGTGCGATTCTGGTCGAGACCACGCGTGAGAAGTTGGCGCGTCTCATCCACTAAACCGCGGTGGAACATTTCATCCACGCGCGTCTCGATGCGGATGCGAAGATCAGCGGGGTCGCGTTGCAGACAGAGAAGCGTCGGCGCGTTGCTCGCATCCCACATGGCTCGTTGTTCAGAAAATGGTTTGTCGGTGAGACGGATGACTTCAAGCGCACGGATGACGCGGCGCGGATTTTGCCGGTCAATCTTCGCGAACGTCACTGGGTCGCTCTGCTCCAACTCGCGCAGGAGTTGATCGAGCGGCGCGGCCTCGAGCGTGGCGCGAAGTTGCGGATCGGAAGGCGGCGCTTCGCCGAGTCCCTCGAAATAGGCGCGGAAATAAAGGCCGGTGCCGCCGCAGAAGATCGGCACGTTGCCGCGAGCGCGAATCTGTTCCTCGGCAACGTGGGCGAGGCGGACGAAATCGGCGACGCTGAACGACTCCTTCAACTCGACGATGTCGATGAGATGATGCGGCGCGCGGACACGTTCCTCCGCGTTCGGCTTGGCGGTGCCAAGATCGAGTCCGCGATAGACCTGCATCGAGTCCACGCTGATGATCTCGCCGCCGAGTTGATCGGCGAGCTCCAGCGCGACGGCGGATTTGCCGGAGGCAGTCGGGCCGGCGAGGAAGATGGATTTTGTGTTCTTCGCCGACATGGGGCGAATCACTTCGCGTTTTCGCCGGGCACCGGGGGAGCGGGCGCGTTCTCCGGCGTTTCATTTTCCTGCCACGACATCAGGAAGAGGAGGCCGACGCCGACGCAGATGGCGCTGTCAGCGATGTTGAAAGCGGGGAATCCGATCTCCGTGCCGCTCCCCCGGCGGTGGACGTAGAAGCGGATGAAATCGATGACGTGATCCACGCGCAAGCGGTCGATGAGGTTGCCGATGATGCCGCCGAAAAGAAGGCCGACAGCAATCTGGCCGCGTGTGGTGTGCGTGGCAAAATGGCGACGACAAAAGAAAAGTGCGAAGAGCGCAGCGGCGGAAACGAGGGCGAGGGCAAGGTTGTTGCCGTGGAAAAGGCTCCATGCAGCACCCGTGTTTCCCCAGTGGACGAGCTTGAAGAAGCCGTCGAGCAGGACGAGTTCTTCGTGGAATGCCAGATTCCGCGTGACCAGAATTTTCGTCGCCTGATCGGCGGCGAGGATGCCGAGCGCGACCCAGAAAAGCCTGCGTTCGGCGTGCCAGTTCATCCGGTGCCGCGCTAGTTGATGCGCATCGGCATCAGCACGTAGAGGAACGGGCTGTTGGTTTTGAGGACGCCGGGGCTCATCTCGTCGCGCAGTTCGATATACACTTCATCGGCGGTGAGCACCTTGAGCGGATCCATCATGTAGGATGGGTTGAAGGCGACCGTAATTTCGGGGCCTTTGTAATTGATGGCGATGCTCTCGCGGCCTTCGCCAACCTCGGGCGTGTTCGCGGCGATGGTGAGGTTGTTCTTGGAGAAAGTGAGCTTCACCGAATTCGCTTTGTCGCTCGTCATCAACTCGGCGCGACGGAGCGCCTGCAACAGTTCCTCGCGTGCGAGTGCGATGCGCTCTTTGGTTTCGGTCGGGATGACTTGGCGATAGTTCGGATAATTGCCTTCGACCAGTTTGGAGCAGAGGAGCACTGGATGTCCTTTTTCCGCGGTGAGGGTGAAGGCGACTTGGTTTTCGTTGAGGCGAATTTCCACTTCGCCCTTCGCTTGCAGAAGGCGATTCAGTTCACCCACGACTTTGGCTGGAATGATAAATTCAGCCCCGTCTTCTTTGCTCTGCGAAATGTCTTCTTCGACGAGCGCGAGGCGGCGTCCGTCGGTGGCCACCATCGTGAGCTTCTCTTTCTTGAGGCTGGTGAAGATGCCGTTGAGCACGTAGCGCGCTTCGTCGGTGGAGATGGCGTAGGACGTCTTGCGGATCATCTCCTTGAGCTTCTCCTGCGGGAGCGAGAACTTGCGGTTGTCTTTGAAACGCGGCAGCGGCGGAAACTCCTCAGCCGGCAGTCCGTGAATCTTGTAGTACGACGCACCAGCTTGCACGGAGCAGATGTTCTTGTCGTCCACCGACAGCTCGATTTCGGCGACGGGCAATTCGCGGATGAGGCTGAAGAGCCGCTTCACCGGCAACGTGGTGGCACCGGCCTTCTCCACCTTCGCGTCCACAGAGCAGACGACGCTCACGTCGAGATCGGTGGCGGTCAGCTCGAGTCGGCCTTCCTCAGCGCGGATGAGCACGTTTGAGAGGATGGGCAGTGTGCTGCGGGTTCCCACGATGTTCTGAACGGCTTGGAGTCCGTTGATGAACTGGTCCTTGGCGATGACGATCTTCATGGGCTTTAAGAAAAGGAAGAATGTTCTCTAGTTATCACTATTAATAAGGGCTGTGGATAAGGCAAACAACTGTGAGTGTCAAGGGAACTGCAGGGCAAAACAGGCCAAAAACGAGGTGCGCAGAACGACCAAGAACTTTGTGAACAGAGCCGAGACTTTGGGAGTAACCCCGAGTTGTTCGAAGCGCTGACAAAGAGTTCACAGGAAGGGCGCTCATAATTCACAGCCGCGAGCCCGGTTAATCACAGCCGGCAACGCCGCACAAACCGTCTGCACCTCCTCAGCCGTCGATTCGCGGCCAAGCGAGAAACGTACGAGCGCGTTCGATTCATCCGCCTCGCAACCGATTGCTTTGAGGACGTGCGATGGTTCGAGCGATCCCGCCGAGCAGGCCGAACCACTCGATGCGCAGATGCCTTCTAAATCCAAGCCGGCAAGCAGCATGATGCTGTCGCAACCTTTCGCGCTAAAGGAAACCGTGTTCGCCAGACATTCCTCGCGCGGCGAACGAATCGTCACGCCCGCAATGGAACCCGCCGCGTCACGTAACTTTGTGGCGAGTGGTGCGAGCTGCTCCCGATTAAAGACCGGCGCGCGCACGAACCGCTCGATGGCTTCCGTCATCCCGGCGATGGCGGGCAAATTCTCCGTGCCGGCACGCAGCTCGTTTTCGTGGCCGCCGCCGAACAGAATCGGATCTGGCAACAACGGTGAGCGGATGAACAACGCGCCCGCACCTTTCGGCCCGTGGAATTTGTGCGCGCAAACCGAGACGAGGTCGGCGTTGAACTGGTGGATGTCCACGAACGGTTCTTTGCCAAACCACTGCGCGGCGTCGGTGTGGAACAGAACGCCTCGTTCGTGGCAGAGCGCTCCCAGTTCGGCAACCGGTTGGAGCGTACCAATCTCGTTGTTCGCGGCCATCACCGAGACAAGCACCGTGTCCGGCCGCAGCGCCTTCCGCAAATCGTCCGGCGAGACGCGTCCGTGGCGGTCCACCGGCAGAAAAGTCACCTCGAAACCCTCCTTTTCGGAAAGATATTCACAGGGGTGCAGCAGCGCGTGATGTTCGACCATCGAAGTAATGATGTGGCGGCCTTTATCGCGAAAGTGCCGGGCCACACCGAACACGGCCAGATTGTTGCTCTCCGTGCCGCCGGAAGTAAAAATCATCTCGCTCGGTTTGCAGGCGAAGACCCGCGCCACACGATCGCGCGCTTCATCGAGAAACGCCCGTGCGCGGCGGCCGACGTGATGGATACTCGAGGGATTGCCGAATTCGGCGTCGAGAAACGGCAGCATGGCCGTGCGCACAGCCGCGTCGAGCGGTGTGGTGGCGTTGTAATCGAAATAAACCGTGCGCACACCAACCTCCTATCTCATACTCGCTGCGGATGCCAGAATGGGTTGTTGCCATCTTGTTGGGCGTGATCGAGGGGATCACCGAATTCCTGCCCGTAAGCTCCACCGGCCATCTGCTCATCGCCCAGCGCTGGCTGCCGCGCCAGAACGACCTCTTTAACATCGTCATCCAAAGCGGCGCTGTGCTCGCCGTGCTCGTGGTTTTCGGCGGACGCCTCCGTCAAATGGTCGAAACACGGCGTGAACCCGCCACGCGTGACTACGTTGGAAAGCTCATTTTCGCCTTTGTTATCACGGGCTTTGGTGGATTGGTGCTCGACAAATCTGGGCTGAAACTGCCCGAGAACATTGCGCCCGTCGCGTGGGCCACGCTTATTGGCGGCGTGCTTTTTCTGCTGGTTGAAAAGCCGAAGAACGCGCGCGGAACCTCGAGTGCCACGGCGTCGGATGTGACGTGGACAATCGCCATTGCGATTGCCGTTGCTCAACTGGTGGCCGCCGCGTTTCCGGGCGCGTCACGCTCGGGCGCCACCATTTTGGTTGCTCTCGTACTCGGGTTGAGCCGTCCGCTCGCCGTCGAGTTTTCCTTCCTGCTCGGCGTTCCCACTTTGTTGGCTGCCGGTGCGTGGAAGACTTACAAGGCGCTCCGGCACGCCGCGCCGCCCGCGATGGACGAATGGGTTTTAATTCTGCTCGGCACGGTGACGGCCGCGCTCACGGCTTTTGTGGTGGTGAAGTGGCTGCTGCGGTTTGTGCAGACCCACACGTTTGTCGCGTTCGGCTGGTATCGCATTGCGCTCGGGATTTTGCTGCTGCTGCTCGTCTCTTGAAAAGTCCGCGTAAAACGGCCCGACGCCGTTCCGGTTCGCCTCGGCAAGCGCGAAAAACAAACCACTTGTCCACGAGTTATTCACAATGAGCGCAACACCATGTTTCCGCGCTTGAGTCATCCCCGTTGACCGCTAGTCTTTCGCCGATGTCTCGACGCTTTTTTCTCTGGTTCGCGGCGCTCGCCTTCTGCGCGGCGTTGTCGGCCCAAACCATTTTGGTGAAACCCTACGTGCAGTCGGGTCGCCAACCGATGTCCGGCGCGGCCGACAGCAAAGTGATCACCTGGCTCACCGACACGCAGCCGGGCCGGTTCGAGGTGGATTTCGGAATCACGACGAACTTCGGCCGGCTCACCCGACCCGTCGTCACGCCGCTCGATTTTGGCAAGGAAGGCCGCTATCTGAAATACACCGCCTACCTCGTCCGATTGCCGTTGGACGGCCAGTTCCATTATCGCGTGCGTTTGGAGAACGAGATCATTCGCGCCGGCACAGTGGTCACGCGCAAGTCCGCGACCAACACGGTGGAGTTCGTGGTGGTGGGCGATACGGGCGATGGCAAGGCTGACGAGCGGAAGATCGCTTACCAGATCGGTCGCGCCGCGCCGGAGTTCGCTGTGATCGTCGGCGACATCGTTTATCCGCGCGGCACGGTGAAGGAGTATCTCAAGAATTTCTGGGGTCCGTACAATAACACCGGCGAGGCCAGTCCGGAAACCGGCGCGCCGGTGATGGCGACCGTGCCGTTCTACGGCGTGCTCGGCAATCACGACGTGGGCGCATCGAATCTCGCCACCGTGGCGGACGGACTCGGTGCATTTTACTTTTTCCATCCGCCACGCAACGGTCCGCCTCCGCTCCGCTCTCATTTGCGTGTGCGCGGAACGGAGATTCAGCTCGCCGCGTTCAAGCTCGCCGCGTCCGATTCTTCGCCGCACCTCGGCTTCTACTCGTTCGACAACGGCTCGGTGCACGGCCTCTGCATCGACGCCAATCGCTACGTGGATTTCACCGAGCCGGCGTTGCTCGAATGGATTCGCGCCGACCTCACCCGCAGCCGCGCGCCGTGGAAGCTCGTCTTCTTCCATCACCCCGGTTTTCAAGCCACGCTCGCTCACTATCGCGAGCAGCAGACGCGCGTGCTCGCGCCGCTCTTCGAGGAGTGCGGCGTGGATATCTCCTTCGCCGGCCACGTGCACAATTATCAACGGACCATGCCGCTCAAGTTCAAACCGGCGCAGGCGAAGCCCGACCGCTCCGGTCAAGTGAACGGCGCGTTCACGCTCGACCATCGCTTCGACGGCGTGACGAACACCGTGCCTCAGGGAGTGATTTATGTGGTGACCGGCGGCGGCGGCGCGGGCCTTTATCGGCCGAGCGTTGAGGAAGTGGATCCGCGATTTCAGCCGAGCGCCGCGAACTGGACCCCTTTCACCGCGAAGTATATCGCCGACCGCCACTCGTTCAGCGTCGTGAAGGCCGATCCGCAAAAGCTCGTGCTGCGCCAACTCGACGAAGATGGATTCGAGGTGGACCACATCACCCTCACGAAGCCGACGCCTGCGGTGCCCGCCGCACCGCCGTCGAAGCCCGCGACGACGGACGCAGTTCAGGGCTTGCCCGGCGGCGCGAGATCCAGCAACTGACTCGGCGCAGGTTTCAGCGCCGCTTTGTGCTTCTCCACCGCTGCCGTGATTTGGTTCAACACGGCTGCGTGATTCGTCGCCACGTTGAACGTCTCGCTCGCGTCCACCTTGAGGTTGAAGAGCAGCGGCGGCGTGTGCTCCTCGTGCTTCGGTTGGCCGTAGGCGGCTTGCGTCATGAAGTGCGCCTTGAAGTCGCCGGCGCGCGCCGCCATCAACCGCGTGCCGCGATAATAGAAGTAAGCGTCGCGCGACACCGTGCCCGTGCCGAAGAGCAGCGGACGGATATCGAGGCCGTCAATCGCGCGGTCGCTCGGCACCTCCGCGCCCGCGAGTTTCAGACTCGTCGTGAAGAGGTCCATCGTGCAGGCCAGTGTGCGCTGCGTCTGCGCAGCTTTGATTTTACCCGGCCACCACGCGATGCCCGGCACGCGCATCCCGCCTTCCCACGTCGAGCCTTTGCCTTCACGCAGCAATCCCGCCGAGCCGCCCTGCTCGTTCATGATGAGCCACGGGCCGTTGTCGCTCGTGAAGAAGACCAGCGTGTTCTCCGCGAGATTTTCCTGACGAAGCGTGTCGAGAACTTTGCCGACACTCGCGTCGAGTTCCTCCACCACGTCACCGTAAATACCGCGCGGACTTTTGCCGACGAAATCCTTCGACGCGAACAGCGGTGTGTGTGGGAAGGTGTGCGGGAAGTAGAGGAAGAACGACTTGGCCTTGTTCGCTTGGATGAACTTCACCGCTTCGTCTGTGTAACGCCGCGTGAGCGTGGTCTGGTCGGCGGGGCGCTCGATGATTTGGTCGTCGCGATAGAGCGGCGCGTTCCACCACTCGGCCATCTGCTCGGCAAGCTTGCCCGCGCCCCGCGGTGCGAGCGGCGTTGGGTCCATGTCATTCGAGTGCGGGAGACCGAAGTAGAAGTCAAAGCCGTGCTTGCGCGGATGGCCACCGGGATTGAACTGCGGCACGCCGAGATGCCACTTGCCGATGGCGCCGGTCGTATAGCCCTTCGCCTTCAGCGCTTCGGCCAACGTGATTTCGCTATCCGGCAACTGCCCGAGTGAACGGCTCCGCAGCACGCGGAACTGGTCGTGGCACATCCCGCTGCGAATCGGGTAACGCCCCGTGAGCAACGCGGCTCGGCTCGGCGTGCAGACCTCGGCGGCGGAGTAAAATTCCGTGAAGCGCATCCCCTCGGCGGCCATGCGGTCGAGGTGCGGCGTGCGGATGTTCGGATGGCCGTAACAACCGAGATCCCCGTAGCCGAGGTCATCCGCGAAGATGATGACGATGTTCGGCGGCCGCGATTCAGCGGCTGTGGCGGTCACGCCGGACAAACACGCAATGAGCGCACAGAGAAACGGCTTGAGGAAACGGAGTGAGTTCACACCGTTGATGATAACGCCAGCGCCCAATCTGGAGCTAGTAAGAAAGTTTAGCTTTGCTATGCGCTTTCTATGCGGCGGCGTCCTCGCGCGGCGTGAGCCCGCCGATGCTCGGCAAGCCCGCCCGCGGGCGCGAGATTTGCAGGAAGCGGCAGAGCAACAGCACGGCCCACCCGATCAGAATGATTTGCTCGGGCGGCGTGGTGTAGCCGCAGCCCCCGCCCCCGCCCCCGCCACTGCTGCTTTCCGTAACGGTCACCGTGGCCGCATTACTCGTGGCGCTTCCGTAAGCGTTGCTGACAACGACGACGTAAGACCTCGCGTCTGCGGAAGTGGCGTTGGATATGGCCAGTGATGAAGCGGTCGCGCCGGAGATGTCTGTGCCATTCTTGCTCCACTGATAGGTCAGGTTGATCCCTGTAGCCACCACAGTCAGGGTTGTGCTCGCGCCGGTATTAATGCTTACGCTCGCAGGGTGGGTCGTGATGGTGGGCAGGCGCACATCGGTGATCGTCACGTTGATGAGGCTGTCATCCCCGGAGCCGGCCTGGGAATTGACCGTGATTCGCCATAGGCCATCGGCCGTGGTGAACGAACTGACTACGGGCAACCCCGCGTCAACAAAGGTGGAGGTGGAGGGAGCCATATCCAGCAGCTTCGAGGCGCCGTCATCATGAGCGGTGGTGGCGGTGTAAATGAGCACGCCGTTTTGGATGGTGTCGACACCCGTGTAGCGGCTGCGGAATTCGACCCAGTAATCCAGATTGCTGATGCCGTCCAAAGTGATGCCGGCTTGGATTTTGACGGCGTAGGCCCGCCCGCTCACCTGCGTCCGGTCCATGGCATACAGGTTCATTGTCACATCCGTAGTAATTGTGGTGACGTAGCTATCGGGCAACCAATCCAAAGAATTCTTGAAACTCGCATTGAAATGCAGTTGGTCGTAGGAATAGGTCCAAGTATCTCCCATCGCATCGAACCTATTTCCATATTCGCTGGTTGTGCCACTGGAACTGTCGGGCACATTGCTGGTTGGGTCCCATGAGCCGGCGTGATAGAGGCCCAAGTTATGGCCCAACTCATGGATGTAAACCGCTGACGTCTCCGCCGCGTCACCGTCGATGAAGCTGTACTTATCACCTATCAGTGCCACACCAGCGATGCCACTCCAAAGGTTGTGGTTGATGACAATGCTCACGAAATCGTAGCTGGCGGGATTGTAACCGGCGGCCGTGGCTAGAGTGCTCGCATCTGTGGCCAACGTTGTGAGAATAGCCGAACTATATTCTCCAGCACCAGTTCGGTAGGTGGAACGATTTGAGGGCAGTGTCTGTAGGGAAATGACCGTGGCATTGTTGAGATTAAAGGCCGCGTATGAGGCGGTGCTGAAGTAGGATTGGATTTGGCTAACCCCAGTGTCCCGAACTCCATCACTGGACCACGGCGAGCCGGCCTGGTCGGGGAACTGCACGGGTATCACCAGTATCGATTTGCTGCCCGTATTGCGGTAGGCGCGTCCGATGGCAGCGGCGATAGTTCCTCCCTCGCCCAGTGCGGCCCAGCGTGAACCATCATAATTCGCCTTGGCCTCCGTGCTGCAACAGAGGCAGTGATATCCACCGGCGCCTTCCGCCAAGCGCGTTGCTCCTGCACTTTGCGCGAGAGCTGGGTCGAATTGGACGGGATGAGACGCGATGATTGCTGCGCCTGCAGCCACCTTCTCCCCCGCTTCCAAAGTACGCACGGGCGCATCGGCCAAGGCAATCCGGCCATCCACAGCCACACCGTGCATGTAGAGATCCTTCACGGTACCAAAGCTCGCGAGAACACCGTACGTGTTGGCTTGATACGTGCGGCCGCCCAAGCGGGCTGTACGCTCGATCAGCGACACCGATTGCTTGGCGCCCCGCGCTGGAGTGATGCCGTACACATCCAGATTTCCCACGCCGGAGATGCGGCGTTCCGTGTGTGCGAGAACTTCCTCGGGCAGTTCCGCGCGGACATCTTGGGGAATCGCCGCTGACAACGCAGCCGCGGGGTCGCGCTCGATCAAATCGGCCATCGCGAGCCGGCGTTCTTTGGCAAGCTCGATGCCCGCGTGCATCAACTGGCTCTTTTGAGCGGGAGTGGCCGAGGCGAATTGACCTACCCACGCCGAAAACTGCTTCAATTCAGGTTCGTTCTCGCGGCCCCAGCGGGTTCCGTAAACCGTGACCGCCGGATTGTGTGTGCGTGGGGTGAGCGCGTTTGCAGCGGCGAGCCTGCTGTTGTTTCCCTTGGCGTGGGAGCGGAGCGATTTCACTTGCTCGGCCGCTGTGACGTAGGAAGCCAATTCGGACGTGGTACCTGCGCGTCGGCTATCCCAGCGCGCGAAGAAAACTGCGGCTACACAGAGGATGGCTACTATCGGGATGACGAATCGCTTTTGCATAATGGTGCGGACTGGTGCGGACTGGTGCGGACTGGTGCGGACTGGTGCGGACTGGTTATTTATTTTCTGCTAAGGGATAGACCGTATCCTAAAGCGGACAATCCTGTCTAGTCGTAATAATTTGGACAAGATGACCTTCTTCTAAATCATCGCGACGAGTCGTGGTGGTGGCCTGAAAATTTTGCGATTCGGCTTAATCTGATTCAGGTATGTGACGCCACCGAAGTGCGGATGCTGAAGGTATTGGCAACGCCTTCACGACCCTTTTTGAGGCGCCCCAACGCGATTTACAAATCCCCGCAGCAGGAATTGTGTCCGCCCGGTTCGTCCAAGTGTTCGGCAGACGCGCAGATTTGAGGGGTATTATTGAGGGTGTCATCGCGTGGACCGCGCTTCATCGCGACCAACACGAGGCTGATGTCCGCCGGCGAGATGCCCGAAATCCGGCTGGCTTGACCGACGGTGGCCGGGCGAATCTGCACCAACTTGTGGCGCGCCTCGGTCCGTAGGCCGGTCACTCGCTCGTAATCGAGCCACGCAGGAATCTGTTTCTCCTCCATCGAGCGCATTTTCCCGACCTCAATCTCCTGCCTGTCGATGTAGCCGGCGTATTTGATGGTGATTTCAACCTGCTGAACAATCTCTTCGCTCAACGTCTCGTCTCGTTGAGGAAGGTCTTTATAGGAAATCTCTGGGCGCCGAAGAAGTTGTTCCAGAGATGTCCCGCTGTCGCGCGTCGATTTCAGCCTGTTTATTTCAGAGTCTATTTTAGACTTTTTAGACTTATAAATGGATATTTTAGATGAATCAAGCAGAGCTATATCGTTACTTATAGTTGAAAGTCTGTCGTCGGCGTTGTCTTGACGCAGGAGCAAGCGATACTCAGCCCGACTGGTGAACATCCGGTACGGCTCCGTGGTCCCTTTCGTCACAAGATCATCAATCAGCACGCCGATGTAGGCTTGGTCGCGCCGCAGGACAACGGGATCCTTCGCTTGCACGCGCCGCGCGGCATTTATTCCAGCCATAAGACCTTGCGCAGCAGCTTCTTCATAACCAGACGTGCCATTGATCTGTCCGGCGAGGAAAAGGTTCCGACACGGCTTGGCTTCCAGCGAAGGCGCGAGTTGCGTGGGGAAGGCGAAGTCGTATTCCACTGCGTAGGCGGGCCGTAGGATTTCGGCCTTTTCGCAACCGAGGACGCTGCGGACCATCTCGACCTGCACCTCGAATGGCAAGCACGTCGAGAAGCCTTGCATGTAAATCTCGTCCGTGGCGATGCCTTCCGGTTCGAGGAAAAGCTGGTGAGATTCCTTTTCGGCGAATCGAACAATCTTGTCCTCGATGGAAGGGCAGTAGCGCGGGCCGACGCCCTCGATGACGCCGGCATACATGGGGGATTTGTGCAGATTGGCGCGGATCAACTCCGCCGTGCGATCCGTGGTGTAGGTGATATGACAGGGAAGTTGACGGCCGATGCGGGCGAGGATGGAACCCGGCGGATATTGTGAACGCTGAGGGTCGCTGGTTGATGGTTGATGAGCTTTCCCGCTCTGTTCCACGTGGAACAGCTCGTCGTTCCAAAGGTCATCCTTCCAGTAAGTGAACCACGGCACCGGTTCGTCGCCCCCCTGTTCTGTTAGTTTCGAGAAGTCGATGGAACTGCGAAGCAAGCGCGGCGGAGTGCCGGTCTTGAGTCGGCCGAGCTCGAGGCCCACCTCGCGCAACGCGTCGGAGAGGTTCATCGCCGCCGCTTCGCCGGCGCGGCCTCCGGCCTGTTGGGTTTGGCCGATGTGCATCAATCCGCGAAGAAAAGTCCCAGTGGTGACGATGACTGTCTTACCGAGATAGCGAACACCCAAAGTCGTCTCGACACCGCAGACCTCGCGATCTTTGTGGACGAATCGCGCGGCCTGGCCTTGCTGGATGTCGAGGTTCGGTTGCCGTTCGCAGACCCATTTCATCCGGAACTGATACGCCTTCTTGTCGCACTGCGCGCGCGGCGCCCAGACGCTTGGCCCTTTTTTGGTGTTGAGCATCCGGAACTGCAGACCGGTCATGTCCGTGCATTTGCCCATCTCGCCGCCGAGTGCGTCGATCTCGCGGACCAGATGTCCCTTCGCGAGACCGCCGATGGCGGGGTTGCAGGACATCTGGCCGATGGTATCGGCGTTGGTGGTGAGCATCAAGGTGCGGCAACCCATCCGCGCCGCGGCCAGCGCGGCTTCGATGCCCGCGTGGCCTGCGCCCAGCACGATTACGTCCCATTCTTTTGGATAAACAAACATCGGCTCAATCCGTGCCTCAGTATGTAGCACTGGAACGACGGGCGGGACAATCCTAAAAGGCAGAATCGCCAAGACGCCAAAGCTCGCCGGGCACAATCCAGCGAGGGACGATGGAGAAGGCGGAACTTCGGCCCCTCGGTTACGCGTGTTCCACGTGGAACAGGTCAGGCCGCACTGTACTTCGCCACGAAGGGCGTCGCCCCGACTGCTTTGGCGACGCCGTGATGATTCGCGGCGAGGTGTTCGCAGATCTTGAAAAGCGTCTCGGTTGAATCGGGCGCGCCGAGAGCGGCGGCCAGTTCGGCGGCGGTGAAACCCTGTCCCCTGTTCGCGGCGAAATGCGCCAGCGTTTTGCGTTGGAGCGCGAGCACGGTGACGGCGGCTTTCTTGCCCGCTTCGACACCCGGTTGATGATACGCGTTGATGTTCACCAAACTCGCGTAGAGGCCGACGGCCCGCTCGTAGAGCGCGATCAGCATGCCGATGGTGAAGGGCGAAACCTCGCGCACGGTGAGCGTGATGGACTCGCGGTCCTTCTCGTACAGCGCCGCGCGCGTGCCGAGCAGGAAGCCCGAGAGATAATCGCCCGAAGTCGTGCCGTGCTCCACCTCGATGCCCGCGGTGCCGCGGTCTTTGAGCACCTCGATGAACGTGACGAAGAAATTGTGCACTCCCTCGCGAAGTTGCTGCACGTAGGCGTGCTGGTCGGTCGAACCTTTGTTGCCATACACGGCGAGACCTTGATTCACCACCTTGCCGTCGAGGTCCAATTCCTTGCCGATGGACTCCATGATCAACTGCTGGAGATACTTAGAAAACAGTGTAAGACGGTCTTTATACGGCAAAACAACCATATCTTTTGAACCTTTACCGTTACTGGCATGCAGCCACATCGCTGCGAGCTGTGCGGCGGGGTTGGCTTTGAAGGACGTCTGGCGCGTCACTTCGTCACACGCTTTGGCGCCGGCCAGCATCCCGTCGATGTCGAGCCCTTGCAACGCCGCGGGCAGCAGGCCCACGACGCAAAGCTCGCTCGTACGGCCGCCGACCCAGTCCCACATCGGGAACCGCTGGATCCACGCGCCTTCGACGGCCACCTTGTCCAGCTCGCTGCCGAAGCCGGTCACAGCGACCGCGTGCTGCTCGAACCGCAGCCCCGCGCGCTCGTAGGCGGCCTTGGCCTCGAGCATCCCGTTGCGCGTCTCCTTCGTGCCGCCGCTCTTGGAGATGACGACCACGAGTGTCTGGCCGAGGCGCCCGTCGGGGAGGGACTCGATGTTCGCGAGCACCTCGTCCATGCCATCCGGATCGGTGTTGTCGAAGAAGTGGATGGTCATCTCATCCTCCGCTGCGTGGCCGAGGGCGCTGGCGACGAACTGCGGCCCGAGCGCCGAGCCGCCGATACCGACAATCAGTACGTGCCGGAACGGCCCGCCCGCGCCGGCGGTCCTGCCCGCGTGCACCTCGGTGGCGAACGCCTTCACGCTCGCGAGCGTCTCCTCAATCTCTCGGCGCATCAGCTCCGTGGGCGCGAGCGCGGCATTGCGCAGCCAGTAATGGCCGACCATCCGCTTCTCGTCTGGGTTGGCGATGCCGCCCTTCTCCAGCTCCGCCATCGCGATGAACGCCCGCTGCAACCGCGGCTCCAGCGCGGCGAGAAAGCCGTCGTCGAACTTCATCCGGCTCACATCCACGGCCAAGCCGAGGGCGGGGAACTCGGTGTAATGCTGTTGAAAACGCGACCAGAGC